>NZ_CAPDXS010000004.1:0-75217 GCF_948601915.1 uncultured Acetatifactor sp.
GATCAGATCTGGTGACTGGAGTTCAGACGTGTGCTCTTCCGATCTGAACTTCCCCCCGACTCTCCAGCGCATGCGCCGTCACCCCTCCCGCCGACAGCATCTCGAACACCAACGCCGCCGACAGGAAAATCCCCATGGCACACCCCGTTCTCCGCCTATTGGCGCCGCGCGCCGCCCTCCGCTTCATCCACACTTTCTTACACCCAAAAACAGATTTCATTACTCCAATCCTCCATGTCTTAAACTCTCTCAACTACCGCAATACCGCACGCAAAGCATCGTAATGTCATCAAACTGCGCCGCCTCCCCCACGAACCGGTCGATGTCCCCTTTCACCTGCCCCAGCAGCTCACTGGGCGACGCCCCCGGGACCCGGTTCAGCGATGCCAGCAGCCGCTCCCGCTCAAACTGCTCCTCCTCCGCGTTCACCGCATCCGGCGCCCCATCGGAGTACACATAGATGCTGTCCCCCTTATGCATCCAAATCTCATATTCCTGATACTGCATCCCCGGCATGACGCCCATGACGAACCCATGAGGATCGTCCAGCATCTCATACTCTCCGCCATCCTTCTTCATGATCGGATACTCATGCCCCGCGTTCACCGCCGTCAGCTTCCCGGTGGAGATCTCCAGAATCCCCAGCCAAACCGTCACGAACATCTCCGCCTCATTGTTCTCGCAGAGCTGGTCGTTCACCGCCTGCAGGATCTGGGCCGGGGAGTCCCCCATCTGGGCCTGGTTCTTGATCAATGTCTTGGAAATCACCATGAAGAGCGCCGCCGGAATCCCCTTTCCCGACACGTCCGCCACCACCAATGCCAGATGGTCCGAATCCGTGAGGAAGAAATCATAGAAATCCCCTCCCACCTCCTTGGCAGGATTCATGGTGGCGAAGATATCGAACTCCTGCCTACCCGGAAAAGCCGGGAAGATTCTGGGCAGCATATCCGCCTGGATCTGGGTGGCCACGTTCAGCTCCGCGCCGATTCGCTCCTTCTCCGCCGTCACCTTGGTCAGATTGTCGATATAATGGTTGATGTCCCTTTCCATCTTCAGGAGCGTCTCGCTCAGGGTCTGGATCTCATCCCCGGTACGAATCTTCTCAAGCTCCGTGGACACCTGGTTCTCCTCCTTCACAAAGCTGCTGGCCTCCCCCGCAATCAGATTGATAGGGGCGATAATCGAGCGGTACAGGATATGTACGTACACCGCCAGGCAGAGCACCGTCACCACCAGCATGCTCAACACCGAGTGGGACACATAGTCCCCCAGGGCCTTCTGCAGCGTGGCCATGGGGATCTCCACCCCGATCACCGCAGCTGTGGAGCCCTCCAGCACGATCGGGAGGATCGCCGAAGTGTTGTAGCCATAGATGCTCTCGGAGATGAAATAGCTGTCCGAGCGCTCCCCGCTCCTGGCCAGGGCCACTGCCTCCTTGATGTACGCCGGGCTCAGCCCGCCCATGTCACCGAACCGGTAAGGCTCCACATAGCTGTCCATGATATAAGTCATGGGATTCCAGCTCCTCCCGTCCCCCGAGGCATCCTGCGTCCCCTCCAGCTCCTCCAGATAGAAGTCGTACAGCTCCTCCACATCCAACTGGGCCAGATAAATGTCGTTGGCCCCCATATGCTCCCGCAGACGGTCCATCTGCCCCCGAAGCTCCTGATACCGGCCGGAAGCCATCTCCCGCTCCAGCGTCTCCCCGGGGACCTCCCCCGCTTTGAACTGAGCCGCCATATGGATATAGCGCTCCAGCTCCCCCTCCTCGAAGAATCCCAGGAACGTCTCCGCCACCTGATAGGCCATATCGTTATACTGCTTCTGGATATAGGCCCGATACTGGATGTACCCGATTCCGGTGCACGCCGCGCAGATCAGCACAGCCAGAACCGCGAATCCTGTCAAAATCTTCAATACCAAATGTTTTCTCATACGCCCGCTCCTGATTTCCCTCCCCTATATCACGACTATCAGGGTATTCAGCCCCAATGTATTCTGGTACTCCGTCTTCTTGGCCATCTTCATGATCATGCTCACCCCCAGATACTCCAGACCCGCCTCCGCGTACTCCAGGGAATTGTACCGCTTTCCCTCCGAGCGGATGCGCAGGATCCCGCCCTCTCCCGTGCGCAGGATCCTCACGTCCATGAAGCCCTGACGATGCATGGATTTCTCCGCGGTGATCACCATCAGCTCCTCCAGCGCCAGGCTGATGGTCATGGTCTGGTCCTCCGTGAAGCCATTGGCCTGGCAGAAGTCCTGGATCTTCTCGCTGGCCTCACAGATGGCCTCATTGTCGCAGGCCACGGTGAAGTTGATGCACTTTCCCTCCCGGAATGCCGTCTCGTCCAGCATGTACAGGCTGCACCGCCCGAATCTGCGCCTGGTGACCAGAAGCCCTGCCCCGATCCACAGAGCCCCTGTCACGAGCTCCGCCAGCCAGTAGAAGCCGAAGATCCCGTCTCCCAAAGGCTTCAGCCACCATGCCACAGCCACCGTCACTACCAGCACCCGCAGCACCGTGATCAGATTCGCCATGCCGGACTTCATGGTGGCATAGTAATAATAAGTCATCACGCTGTTGAGCGTGCCGAAGATTACGCCTACCCCTAAGCATCCCACCGCGAACGAAAGGTCCATAGAGCTGCCGAACAGCCTCCCCACCTGGCCTCCCGCTAAGAGCATGAACCCGGCAAAGGCCGATGAGAGCCAGAATCCGCAGACCAGCTGAATCTTCAACAGCTTTTTCACGGACAGGGGATCCTGCTCCCCCTGATAGATCCCCAGCATGGCGGAACCGGCCTGGGGCACCCCGTTCTGGATGCAGATGGAAAACTCGTTCAGATTGTTGGTCACGGCAAAGGCCGCCACCATGCCGCTGCCCCCCGCCAGGTCCATGATCTGGTTCAGCAGCACGATCCGAAAGGCCGAGCACAGATTGTTGGCCGCCATAGGGCTCCCGGCCTTTACGATCCTGCGGACCTCCTCCACGCGGGGGCGCACAGGCCGGAAGTGGAAGCCATCCTTCAGCCTGATGAGGAACCCGAAGCTCATGCCGCAGGCCACCATGGTAGCCAGCACGCTGGCCCAGGCCGCGCCGCCGATGCCAAAGTCAAAGACATACAGGAACACATAGTCCAGCAGGATGTTCAGCGCCGTCATGGTCATCATGGCAAGCGCCGACAAATCCGTCTTCCCCGCCAGCCTCAGATAGAAAAAAGGCACATACAGGAGAATCTTGAACACGCCCCCCAAAAACGTGATCCGGATATAGGTCTCCACCAGCTCCCAGGAATCCCCGGACCCCAGGCTCCTCGCCAAAGGCCCCGACAGCAGGAAGCCCGCCGCGCACAGCAATATCCCAATCGCAGCCGCCAGCTCCAGCCCAAGGGAGTAATACCGCTGCCCCTCCTCCTGCCTGTTCTCCCCCAGGGCCGCCGCGGATTCCGCGAACGCCCCGGAGGCGATCAGGGAGCCCACCGTACACAGGAGCAGATACACCGCCAGGCTCTGGTTCACGCTGGCGATCCCCAGCTCCCCCATCTTCCTGCCCACCAGGATCCCGTCGAAGAGGACATTGATTGTCCCTCCCAGGATGGCGGCCATATTGGGAATCAGCGCCCGGTAATAGACCCTGGTGAGCATTTTCTGGTCGAAATACATGGTCAGCAAATCCTTTCTTTCATAAATGCGATCAGCCTTTGATCCGTGAGATACTGCAGGGGCTTCAGCTGGGACTGCCCCGCCAGGAAGCGCCTGCGGCACTCCGGATGGGTCCCTTTCTCCACCCGGCGCACACAGGGCTCCCCGATCAGCCCCAGCCCCCGCAGATCCCGGTAATCCTCATTCTGCTCCATCAAAATCCTATCCAGGATCCCCCCGCAGTCCAGTCCGTCCAATCCTTCCTCCGTCTCCACAAAGCATTGATACCTGCCGGGGAGCAGTTCTTTCTCGTCATAGACACTGTACTCCAGGACATGTACCCTGCATTCCCTGGCCAGAAGCTCCACCGCCCTGGAAATCGTCTGCAGATCCGTCTTCTCTCCGGCGATGTTGATGGCCTGGTTCTTCCGGAAGCAGACCTCAAACACAGGCGCCTGGCCGCAGAAGCCCGTCACCCTCACCACATCGTTCAGCCGGTAGCGGTAAAGGCCGGAGAAATTCGTGACTACGATTTCATAATATTCCCCCGTCTCCAGCTCCTCTATGGTTCTGGGCCTCCCGTCACCCTCTTTTTCATAGGGGATGAATTCGTAGAACCCGCTGCGGGGCATCAGCACATTCTCCTTGCTCTCCAGCCTCATGGTGATCGCCATCATGCACTCGCTGGCCGCATAGGTGAAATAATGCACCGGCACCTCTCCCAAGTAGGCCCGCAGCATGGGCTCCTGGGCCGCAAAGGTGCTCCCCCCTACGCCGCTGACGAATTTCACCCCGGGCCAGAGCCTCCCTAGGATTCCCGCGAACCCGGCTGCGCACTCCCTCTCCACCCTTTCCAGCCACCCCTCCTGCGGCACAGGCAGCGCCAGGAGGGCTTCCCTCACCGAATCGGACAGAGGCGCCTCCCGGGGAATCCGCCTGTATGTAATGTCCTCCAGCACCCGCCTCCAGTTCTCCTCAAAATACCGGAAGAACAACAGGATGTCATACAGGAAGAACGCCTGGATCCCCGCCATCTCCGGCGAAGAGAGCATGACCCACAGCTTACCATAGGGCACATCCCCCATCCCTTTGGAGAAGAGCAGCCTGGTCCCGCCCAGATACCGCTCCTCCAGCTGGAAGCTCTCTCTGTCATAGAGCTCCCGGAAATAGGCCGCGGACAGAATCGTATCCCTCTCCGGAACCGGCGGCTCCATCCGGAACACGCTCAGATGCAGATATTTCCCGGCATCCATGCCCGGTATGCAGGCATACGCGGCATAGTAGATGGGGGAAATGCAGCGGCCCAGGGCCTCCTTTGTGAGCGGAATCCTCTTCTGCCTGCCTGTGCTCCCGGAGGTCATGATATAGTGCTTGACCTCATAGGCAGTCAATACCCGCTCCTCCCCCTGCTCCATGCGGGCGACCTCCTCCTCATAATCCCGGTAATCCGACAGGGGGACCTGCCTTTGATACTCCTCCGCGTCCCTAATCGCAGCAAAGCCATGCCTTCTGCCGTACTCCGTGTCCTTGTTGTCCTCCATCAGACGGCGCAGGTTCTCGCGGCTGATCCTGACGGCATCCCGGCAGTCCTCCAGGAACCGCTCCCGCGCGCTCTCCCATTCGTTCATGTCAAATCTATCCTTTCAGCTCTTTCCTTCCAAATGCTATCTTTCCGACGCTTTCCTTCCATCTCTGCCCTTTCGTCACAGAAGCCCCCGGTTCCTGGCCTCATGGATCGCGGCCGCCTTGTTGGTCACTCCCAGCTTCTTATAGGTCTCCTTGTTGTGGTATTTGATGGTGTTCTTCGTGATTCCCAGCTGGCTGGCGATCTGTTCCGTGGAACAGCCGTCCGCCTGCAGCCGCAGGATCTTCAGCGCATTGGGCGCAAGGGCCACATTCCCCTCCTCATGCTTTTTCAGATAGGCGGGATAAAAGTCGGCCATCCGCTGGCATTCCTCCAGCACCTGCTTTTTGTACTTCCGGTCAGTCCAGGCAAATTCCCCCGCCCGCAGGAGCCTCAGCGCAGCGCCGCCCTCCCTGGAGATCACACGGACGAAATGGTAGCTCTCCGCCTCCGCGATGCATTCCTGCATGTTCTTCTCCCAGTCTCCCCAGCCCATATGATACAGCGCAATGGCCAGCAGGAGCTTCGCCTCCATGCGGACATACGTCCTGCCCATCCTGTCCGCGTAGTACAGAAGCTTCTCCAAAAGCCCCACCGCCTGCTCGTACCTGCCGTTCAGAAGATACGCCCTGGCTTTCACCAAGTAGCGCAGACGCTCCATGGACCAGAATTCCTGATGCTCGTCCGGCGCCTCCTTCATCCAGTCCATCACTTCCTTCATCCGCCCCTGGTACATGAAAAGCCAGCATTTCAGGGCCCTGATGTTCTCAAGCAGCCTGGGGCTTTTCTGCATGGCCGTCTTCTCGAATCCTGAAAGCCGCTCCAGCGCGTCCTCTGCATGCCCCCGCAGCAGGGAGAGCTGCCCCAGGAGCCATACGGCCACGAAGCGCTGCTCCGTCTTCCCCACGCTCTCCGCCTGCATCATCCCCTTCTCCGCCAGAGAGACGACCTCATAGCTGTCCATGCCCTTTTCCAGGAAGCTTTCCGCCAGGGCTAAGCTCACCAGGCCCTTGCCATTGTTTCCCAGCACCAGGGAGACCATCTTTCCGATGCTGGCCGCCAGCTCCTTATCCTTTCTGCTCCACTCGCAGAAATCCTTCCCGCCGTTCATCTGGGAGGGAAGATTGCTTGTGACGGAGAATTCCGAAAGCACCACCCGATGCTCCCGAATCAAGGTATAGGCATGCTTGAGGATGTCCACCATCTGTATGGTCCCCCGGTGGGGCAGTCCGATGTCCAGATACAGGAGCCTGCTTTTCGCCTCCTTTCTGGCGCTTCCCGTGTGGTTCGCGGCATAGGCTTCCAGCTCACCATACCACCGTTCGCTCTCTTCCACGTTCATCCGGATCGACTGCAGCATGCTCATGCAGGACATCAGCACCGGGCTCTCCCGCACCGTATCCTCCGACAGGGACAGATAGTAATGCCGAAGCTCAAAGTAGTGGCCGTTGGCCGGATTCTCCCTGGCATTGGTAATCAGCAGCCTGGAGATCTCGCCCTCATCCTGACAGGCCGAATAGGCCTGGAGCGCCCGGGCGATGTCGCCCCTCATCTCATAGCAGTAGCCGGCATTGCAGTAGATCCGATGGATGCGCTCTGCCTTGACGCTCCGCATCAGGCGCCGATGCATGGATCTGGCGAAAGCGGTCTTGTACCGATAGGTCCCGTCTTTGTTCACCATAAAATCCCCGGTCTCCATGGCCTGCTCCAAAAGCTCCTCCACGTTCTTTTTGCCGGTGACCATCCGGGCCATCTGCACATCGAACGACTCCACCACGGACAGCTCCATCAAAAATTCCTGCAGCTCCAGGTCCCACTGATCGTACACATGGGTCTCCAGGTAATTGCTCATATAGTCCTTGGCGTGGTTGTAGACCCTTTCCTGATTGTCCACATCCGATTCCCTGCTCCCAAGGCCATTTCGCAGAAGCTCCAGGGCCAGGATGCGAAGCGCCAGGGGATGGCCGCCTGCCTCCTTCCAGATGCGCTCGGATATCCTTTCTCCCGGATATACTTCCCAGGACTCGAAATAAGCGTCCTGCTCCTCCCTCTCCAGCAGCATATCCTCTTCCCCGATCACGCAGAACAGATGGTTCACATACAGGGACATGAGCCATCTGGGAATCTGGCATCTGGAAATCAGGATCAGCCACACCTCCCTGCGCTCCATCAGATCCTCCAGGACCGGATAGATCTCCTCCCGCAGCTCCGGCGAGGTGAGCAGATACAGATCGTCGAAGACCATGATCCCCTCCTGGCCTTCCTTCGGTATCTGGAGGTCCCAGTCGGCATAATCCGCAGCCGAATAATAGGCATATTTCCTCCGGCCCAGATAATCCTTGACAAACGTGGTCTTGCCAAGTCCCGTCACGCCGCACAGATACACTGTCTGGCCCAGGCTCTGCGCCAGCTTCATCTTCTTCACCGCCCTCTTCGGCCGAAAATATCTTGTATCAGGCATGGCTTCCTCCCCTTCCCATTTCCATATATAGCGCGGTGTACAGTTCCTGATCGATTCCCGTCCGTCCGATCCGCCGGTATTCCAGGTCCACAGCCCCGATCAAATCCTGATTGCCGATCCTGCGGTGCTCCGCCGCCGCCCGATAGGCCGCCGTGAGCGCCGCGGACTTGATCCCGCTTCCAGTCAGCTCCGCCACCCGGGCATACACGCCAAAATCAATCCCTTTCTCCAGCGGAGCCTCCTCAGGAAACACCTTTTCCCACAAAGCCAGCCGCTCCTCCTCCCCCGGCTGCTCGATGGGGATCAGAAAGGTCATCCGCCGCTTAAAGGCATTGTCGAAATTCTGCATCACATTGGTGGCCAGGATGGACACGCCGGAGTACTCCTCGATCCTTTGGAGCAGATAGGCCGTCTCCGCGTTGGCATGGCGGTCATTGGAGCTCGCCACCTCCGTCCGCTTGGTGAACAGCGCGTCCGCCTCATCGAAGAACAGGATGGCGTTGGAGAACCTGGCGGCATCGAACACCGCCCCCAGATTCTTCTCCGTCTCCCCGATGTATTTGCTGCCGATCTGGGACAGGTCGATCCGGTAGATGTCCAGCCCAAGCTCATTGGCCAGCACCTGGGCCGTCATGGTCTTGCCGGTTCCGGGGGGCCCGTAGAGCAGGATGGAAAGCCCTCTGCCATAGGGGAGCTTTCTGCCGAATCCATACTCCTCGTTGACCACGCTGCGAAAGCGTATCCGGTCGCAGGCATGCTCCAGCTGCTTCCTGCTCTCCCCGGAAAGCTGCAGGTCCTCCCACCCAAAGGGGCTGTCAAGCCGGGCGGCGTACCGGCCCAGGCTGCCGCTGCACTGATGCCGGATTTCCTCCTCCAGCCCCCGCTTCCCCAGGAGAAAGGCGTCCCCCGCCATGGGCGCGGCCAGCATGGCGCACGCAAGGGTCTCCCGGATCCGCCCGGGCGTCAGGTCGTATAGGGACACCAACTGATCCAAATCCACATCCTCCGCGAACCCGATTCCGTACTCCCCGGCGAAATGCCCCCAGAACGCTTTCTGCTCCCTGGCGCCCGGCTTCTCCACGGCAATCCGGTACACATGCCCCAGGATCTCCGTCTCCTCCCTCCAGGAGGCGTCTGCGCCTATCAGGAACCTGCCCACATAGTCCTTTAAGAACACCAGCGCCTGCGCCAACGGCCCTGCCGCCTCCCGCCCCACCCCGTTCATGTCCAGATACAGGATATGCCCTGCAAGCACTGTCTTTAAAACCGCCTCCTCCAGGGCCTGGGCCACCGCCTCCGGGCCCTTGGCCAGCAGCTTCCTCCCATGGATGCACAGCGCCTCCATCCCCAGGGAATCCCCCAGGGCCTGGGCCAGATACCTTTTGCCCGTGCCGGGGATCCCCTGGAGCAGGACGACCCCGTCCTCCCGCAGCACCGTCATCCGCACGAAGACCTGGATCAGGCGCTCCAGCGCCTCCTGGTGGCAGAGGACAAGGTCCGTATCCCCCTCCTCCAGCACCTGGGCGCAGTACGCCATGCCGCCCAGCATCTTCCGATTGCCGTACACCAGAGAGACCACCGGCTTCCTGAGGCTGATCGGGCGGGACAGCCTGGACAGCCTGGCATCGTCCCGCTGCGGCTGCAGCAGGAAACGGTTGAGAAAGCGGTCCTCGTCCAGGAGGAGCCCCGGCATGTTCTGCGCCTCCTCCAAAAACAAGCCGCACAGATCGTGCACCAGCCCCGCCGTGGGCTTGGCCGTGCCGCTCCTCTCCTCCTGCAGGACGCCGAATATCCGTTCGTACTTCCTGCTGCGGTCCCCGCAGGCGGCCAGGAGAAAGGCCATCATCTCCACCGGCTCCAGGTTCTCCGAAAGGAACCCGGAAAGGGGCAGACTGGCCCCCGCCCCCTCAGGCCCCCGCCCTTTTCGCAGCAGAAGCTCGAAGATGTCCCGCACCTGCTTCCTGCAGGGGAATGCCGCCCTCTCCCCGGGCTCCAGGGTCTTCACCAGGGCCTCATCCTCCAAAAGGCAGCCGATCCTCCCCAGGCTCTCCGGGCGCTTCTGCTCCTTCATCACCAGGCTGATCATACAGAGCATATCCACGAAACGCTCCCAGGCGCTCCACTGCTCCGCCGCTGAGGCAAAAGGCTCCTCCGTCGTCCCCTGAAAATAAAGTTCCATAAAACCGTAGGTATCCTGTTCTGTCTTCATCCTGTCCGTCCCTGTCCTTTTTCTGTCCCTGGCACCCCAAGCCCATGCGTTCAGCACTGGGCTGTCAGCGCTGTCCTTTTATGTCCCTTGTACCTTGGCTCCAATGCTGTCCACGCTGGCTGGCCGCCCTGGGTTTAGGCCTGCCGCCTTCTGACAGCTTCCTCCCTCATGGCGGAAAGCCTCTCCCGCTCCACCCGGTGCTTTTCCTGCTTCTGCGCCATCCGCTGCCGTCTCTTTTCTCCGGGGCCTCCAATCTCCTGGAGCTCTACAAGCTGGCATCTGATCCAGTTGCCGTTCTCTCCCCGCAGCTGATCCTGCTGGATGTCCTCCAGCTCATACTCGGATAGCTGGTCCGGCTCCCGAATCTCCTGGGTGTGTTTTTTGTAATAGACGGGCCTGGGCTCTCCCAGCACCTGCAGGGTAGTTCCCTGAGGAATCAGGACCTCCATCTCATCCTCCACCATGGACTGCTCGGTAATGTTCACGGAACCTTTTCCGTCCAGCCGGAACCGGAAGAGCGCCTTGTCCTTTTCGCCTTCTCCGGATTTCTCATAAAAGTCCATGGCGATATTGGGAGCCATGGAGGTGCTCAAAAACGAGTCCGTGACGATGTTCCCCCTTTTCCTCATGGCGGAGGTCAGCTTCCCGCCCCGGTAGGTGGTGCCCCGAAACGCATGGTCGCTGCCCAAGAAGCGAACCCCCCGCCCCCACCTGTCATAGGTATCCGTCATCTCCCCTTCGCCTGTGTCCCGGCTGCCCCTCTCCTCCATCCCTTCCTGGAGGATGCGGGCGCTGAGCTTCGCCACATCGAAGCCCATCTCTCCCACCGCAGCCCTTGCCCTTCTCTGCATTTTCCGCTCCTCTTCGTCCTCCTCCAAGACTTCCTTTTTCGAAAGCTTCCAGGCCGCCAGGCGGGAGGCATAGTCTCCATACTTGCCGCCTGTGTTCATGACAGAGTACAGCTCTCCGCTGTAGACGCCCACCGCAGTGTCATATGCCCCAATCCCTGCAAAGATGTCCTCCGCGTTCTCGTCCTCCACCATGCTCTCGCCCGAGTATTTCTGCAGATAGGCATTCATGATTTTCAAATAGACCGTCTCATGGGGGAAACGCGCGTTGGGCGCAAGGGTCTGGCGGATCAGGGATTCCTCCAGGGGGGCGATGGTCCGGTACATGTTCGCGGCCTCCGACAGGTCCTCGCTGCCCTTCACTCCAGCGTTGTGGGATCCCTTCAAAATCTCGTACAGGGAGTGGTCCCTGCTGCTCACCATCCAGGCGATCAGCGCCAGCCGGAAGAAGAGCAGGTCGTTCTTGCTGGCTCCTAACAGCCGGTAGGCCCCCAGCATCCGGAGGGTGGTGCCTGAGGGTCCCGCCGTCTGCAGCATCCCCTCCGCCGTCACAGGCGTATCCATCCGGAAATAAGCCTGCCCTTCCTTCCACTTCAGATTGCCTTCCGCGTCCAGGCCGTTGGCCATCTCCCGTTCCGACAGGCCCAGCCCCAGCCTTTCGTAATGTTCCTTTCCAAGCCCGGCCTGCTCTTCCTTCTTTTTATTGCTCCGGGAGAACTTGCTGGAAAATGCCGCCCGGAACGCCCGCTTGATGCCGGAGGCCCATCTGGTGAGCGCGTTCCCTCTGTGCTTCAGATAATCCTGCCCGCGCCTTAAGTCCCTGGCCATGGAATAGGTGTCGAACAAGTCCTCCCCCTTCCCATAATGCCCCATCTCCCGCAAAAGGTCAAACCGGATTTTGGATTCCATCCCCCCGGCCCTCATCTGCTCCTCATCCGCTTCGGTAATGTTCAGGAGAAGATTCTTTAAGGAACGGCTCTCCGCGATCTCCTCCTTGGTCTTGCCGCCATTTAAGAACATCCCGTTATAGAGCATGGTCATCTGTTCCCGCAGATTCCCGTCCTCAAGGACATTCTGGATATTCTCCCTGTTCAGCTGGTCCGCGTCCCTTTGGAACAGAAAGGCGCCCGCATCCACGCCCAGCCTCTCCGCCTCCTGCTCCCCCGCTTCGTCCCCCTCCTGCCAGCGGCCGATCTGCCCCGCCCCGCTTCCGCTGTTCCTCTGGAGCAGCGCGCCCTCCAAGACGCGCCAGTCGTCAGGAGAGCGCCCGCCCACCTGCTCCGCCACCTCCCCCAGGGCCGTAAGGTCCTGGGCCTGTTCCCCGTTCAGCCCTCTTTTGACCTGATAGTAACCGGTCAATGTCTGGCTCAGCTTGCTGAGCGCCGTGGCGGCCGCCTGCTGCACATAGCTGGTGCGGTACAGATTGGCGGCGAACTTGTCTTCATATTCCTGGGCCGTGGACTGCCAGTCCGGATGCTGATAGATGATTTTGTAGGCTTCCTTGGTATATGCGTCTCCCATGTCCTCACTCCTTTATTCACGCGGCATTCTCAATACCCTCTGGTCTCCCGCAGCCATTTTTCCATATCCGTATAAATCTGGTCGTACAGAAATCTGACCTGACTCCTGTTTTCTGTCCGAAGCTTATTGATTTTAGTCATCAGCATCTCAACCGTCTGCACGCGGCCCTCCAAATCGCTGTCATAATCCTGCTTCTCCTGGGCGATGGAATATTCCTTCTCAATAAAGTGCCTGATTGCCACGCTCCTGGGCATCTGCCGGGTCTCCGGAGCCAAAAAGTTCCAGTTAAAATGCTCCGCGCCCGCCACTTGCTGCATTTTGTCTGCGGGCATGCGTTCCACAGACTTGATCACCTCATCGAACAGCACGTCATTCTCATCGAAAAACGTATCCCAGCGCACGTCCAGATGATCCGTAGACGCGGCTTGAAGCATCACGCTTCTGGTCCTGTCACCCACCATCGCGTTTCGGACCATGCCATGTTTATAGTCCGAAAAGGTTTTGAAATTATCCCTCGGATTATTGTACCGAGACCTGGCCTCACCCTCTGCTATGGTAACGGTCTGATAATAGTCCACCAGCCGCTTCAGCTCCTGGTCCGCCGGGTCATTCTTGTCATACATCCCCGGCAGCTCCTCTAAATACTCGATAAACATAAGCATACCCTGCATATTGGTAAAGTCGTTTTTAAAATCATCGATGTGTTCCTCTATTTCCTGGGGGGACATGAGCATAATGCCATTTCCGTATTTTCGCTTTACATAGTTCATCTGCTTTCGAAGCTGTTCCTTGAACATCTTCATCCCATTCAGATTTGCCTGCCGGCAGACCTCCACCTCCTGCGGATCGCTGATATGGACAGGCGTCATGGCCAGGTTTTCCACCATCTCTTCCATCTGCGCCTTCGGCATGTGCTGGACTGCCTTCAGCCTGGGAAGATTGGACAGCTTCCGGGTCAGGCCCTCTTTCATCCTTTTCGATTCCCCCGCAACATAATAATCGGACGTCAGACGGTCATGCACGGCATTCCCCGGCGCATTGAACTGTCGGAAATATTCCGCATGACGGGAATCTTCAATTTTTTCATCATTTTTCTGAAATTCAACGTTTTTGGGCGTATTGTTCATTGACACCCTTGCCTTTGTCTCAAAATCCTTTTCCTCCTCCAGGACTACATCCCTATACTGCTCCAGCCAGCCATTCTCCGCTCCGAACTCCTCTTTGCCCTTCATCCATTCCGCATGCCACAAAAGCAATGTGAGGTTCTTCTGTTCCAGGGTATCCCCTTCATGATACCTGTAGGAAATCTCTGAATTATAGTGGGTCCTGTACCAGGAATCCGTCATCACCTTTTTCTGGATGGTATAATAGTCCGCAATCTGCTCCCCCAGGTCCAGCTTCGCCAGCAGATTCTGCTTATCTTCCTTTGTGAGTTGTGCGGTCATCTCCGGGTGCTCGGCGATTAAATGCTTCAGGCCCTGGGTCTTTCCGGTCAGCTCTTCCAGCCGGAGGCTGTCCTTGGCCACAGTCTCGTCTGTGCGCAGATCCACACCGAAGTCCAGATTCATGTACTGGCTGATACAGGCATTTATCTGATCCTGGTTCAGGTTCCCCTCCTCCATCCGCCCGGGGAGCAGCGCCTGGTTTGCGCCCTCATCCTGCGTCAGGAACTGGCCAAGCGCCTTGAAGTCATTTGCAGAACAGCCTTCCGGCTGTCCCCTTAAGCCCTTCATCCTGTCTGCAAGCGCAGCATTCCAGAGCCTTTCGGACTCTTCCACCGTCCTGGCGTCCTGCTCTTTCTTCCGAAGCCTGGACCCCCGGATATGGGAACGTACTTTCCTCTTTGTGGAACCCATGTTCTCTTTATAGCTGGTGGCAAAGACCTGCTGAGAAAACGCCAAGGCAGGAATCTGAATCCTGCTGCTCTCCCTAATCTGGGCAATCTTTCCCTTCCTGTCCCGTTTTTCCGCCTTGGCAGCGTTAGACGCTCTGGTCCTTAGCAGGCTGTACTCATTCCACTGCCGCCTGGCTTCCTTTGACATCGCATCATCTTTCTGCTTCATCTCGTAGGCCTGCTCTGCTGTGGAAAACATTTTGTGCACGCTGTCCAGCCTCTGCAGCTCATCTGTGGTCAATGGCATCTTCCCACCTCCTATTCCAGTTCCGCAGATACCCAAATCAGTACCAGGTATGGGCATCTGCTGTTTTAATAGCTCAAACCTCAAAAGTTCAAACCTCAATAATAGTAATATCTGGTCACGGCCTGCCCCCGCAGCACCGCCTTCTGGTCGGTCATGCTCCCTACCATTTTCTCCGTGGCCTGGGTCAGGGCGTTGATGTAGATCCAGGAGGAATCGCTGCAGCGCGTCTTCAGGTTCTGATAGCTGGCCTGGAACAGGTTCATCATATCCCCGGGGGAGGCATTCTTCAGCACGCAGAAATAGGACAGCAGGAAATCTTCCTCCAATTGCTCAAACAGGATGCAGCCTACAGGTTCCCCCTGTTTGAACAGCAGGAAGCTGGCATCCTGGTCATACACATATTTGACCTCCAGCTCTGTCTCCCCCGCCTCGTCCTTCGGAAGCCCCTCCAGCTTCTCCGCAAAACGGTTCCACATCCTGGCCGTCACCTCCGACAAGGGCAGGACGGCTTTCCTCAGGTTGTCCTCATCCGGCTCCTTTCCGAAATACTTAAGGGACAGGTCCCCGAAAGCCGTCCGGTACACCGGCGTCCTGACCTCATCAAGCTCAAAAAGGTTCTTGGAAAGGCACTGGTCCAAATCCTCCTGTTCCGCATTCAGCGCATATTGGCACATCGTCAAATCAATACCGGAATACCGACCGATCTCATGGAGCCCCTCCAGAAGAGCGGTGGCAATCCCCTTCCTCCGATACTCCTGGGCCACGAACAGGTACTGCAAGGCCATGATATGCTCCGGCTCCTCGGTGGCTGCCAGTATCCCGCAGGCTGCCCCCTCCTCGATGGCGCCCAGGACCAAATCCGCTTTTTCCCACAGCTCCCGGGGCATCAGCGGCTCAAAATAGCTCTGGTTTTCTTCTCTTACGATTGTAATCTCCATCTTTTTCTCTCCTTTTAACGAAATGTCCGGTTCCGATCATCCGTTACAGCTGAACCTTACCCCGCTCCTTCGAGTAATGCTCTGCCGCCTGAAGCAGATCCTCCGCCAGATGCTCGTACATTCTTCTCAGTGCAAGATCCCCCTGGTCGCCAAGCCTTTCCGCTTCCTGTAACGCCTGTCTGCGGATATCGAGGGCAGTCTCATAGTGCGCATAGAGCCGGTACATTTCCAGGGTCGCCCTCATGCTCCGTTCCGTCCCGGTCAGAGGCAGTTCCGGAACATCCTCGCCCGGATGGCGTTCCTCCCAGCCTCTCCTGTACTCTTCGCGGCGTGTGACATATGCCTCATAGGCCTCGGCCTCCCTGTCCAGAACGTCCTCTGACATGCCGCCCATGGTCTTTGCCGCCGCCTGGAACAGTTCCCGCATGCTTTTTCCTTCCAGCCGTTCCTTCGCATCTTTTTCTACAAAGCGCCGGGCCGCCTCTTCCCTTGACAGATGCTCTGTCTCCGGGAACATCTGATGCCAGTCCGGGCCGCCTGCCATGCCGGCCTCCCCCGTCCGCTCTTTGATCCGCTCCCGCATATCCTGTTGGGAGAGGGCGGCGGGAATCTCCGCTCCCTTTACGTCCGCCTCATCGAACGCCACGCCCCAGCGGATATCAAGGTGCATGGTGTCGCTGAGCTGAATCACCGTTTCCGCGCTCCTCTCCTCCTCCACTATCCCCAGCGCCACTCTTCTCTTGTAGTCGGAATAGGTCTGGCTGCCTGTACTTTGGCCCCGGACGCCGCTCTTCTCCACAGTGTCTATGGCAACGCAGCGCAGGTAATAGTTATACAGCCGTTCCATCTCCACATCGCTCTCATCCTGAGGGTCGAACAGGCCCGGAAGCCTTTTCAGATAATCGATGAACCTTTCCAGTCCCTGCATGTTGGTGAAATCATTCTTAAATTCATGTCCATGCTGCACAAGCTCCTCCGGGGAGAGCAGAATCAGGCCGTTCCCGTATTTTCTCTTCAGATAATTCATCTGCTTTTTCAACAGATCCTTGAACTGCCCCATTCCTTTCAGGTTCGCCTGCCGACAGCTCTCCACCTCTTCCGTGTCATTGACATTCTGGGGTTCCCTGGCCAGATTCTCCACCATGCTCCTGACATATTCCGGATCTGCATGCTGTACCGCCCTCCACCGGGGCAGATTGGCCATCCTCCTCACGAAAGACTCTCCCATGGCCTCCTGCTCCCCTGCCACCTGATAGTAGTTCGTCCGCTCCAGACGCTGCACGACAGCGTCATCCTCACGCCCCACAAGCTCCCTGAAATAGGCGGCATGCCTGGAGTCCTCGATCCGGGGATCGTTCTTGCCGGACTCAGATTCCTGCTCTCCCAGTATCGCTTTGAACGCACGGGTCTCCTCTGCTTCCCCCTTGTCCTGGGTGGTCTCCCGATAAGCCTGGAACCGCGTCAGGAATTCTGCAGAGGGGGAGAGGCCCTGCTTGTTTTTCAGGTTCTCCGCCTGCCATAAAAGCATGGTAAGGTTTTTTGCCTCCAATGTGTCGCTTTCATGATACCGATAAGAAATCTCCGAATTATAGTGGCTTCTGTAGCGGGCATTGGTGACGACCTTCTTCCGTATGGCGTAATAATTGGCCAGATCCTGGGCCACCTCAAGCTTCGCGTCAAAGTCGATCCTGTCATCCTCGCTCAGGCTCTCCCGAATCTGCGGGAACTGCTTCAGCAGGCGCTTCATCTCCCGAACCTTCTGGGCCACCCCCTCCAGTTCCGGGGACGCCTGGGCGAAAGACCGGTCCGTCCGCAGGTCAAAATTCAGGTTCATTTCCATGAACCGGTTCTTGCAGACTCTGGCCATATCCTCCTGATTCTCGGAAAGCCGTAGCAGTTCCTCGTCCTTCGCCTGATTCCCGGTCAGGAACACCCCGATTTTCTGCACCCGAGCCTCCAGTGCCGCCCTCTCCTGGGGTGGACGGCTATCCAGCAGTTTCCGTTTGTTCTCCGTCAGAGTCGCCTCCCAGGCATCGCCACTGGCTTCCGCCAACCTGGCGTTTTCCTCCTTCTGGTGCAGGGCGGAGATTTTCCAGCCCTGGCGCGTCTTCCGCTTTCCGGCGCTGATGCTCTCCTTGGATTTTCGGGCATATGTTTCTCCCTGGACGCTCACGCCCTTGGTAGTGAAAGCCACCGTCGGCATAATAATCTGGCAGCCCTGGCGCACGGCCTGGATACGGCTCTCCCTGCGCTCCCTGGCCTGACGCTGCGCTTCCCGCCTGGCCTGTGTCTGGAGGTTCAGGGCTTTTACTTCCTCCATCTCCTCCGGGGACAGCTGGAGCGCGCCCTGGCTCCTGTTTTGATTTAAATTCTCAGTCTGGATCTGATTTTGGTTCGCGGTTACGTTCACGGGATTTTGCAGTTCTGCGGGCTGGTTGTTCGATGTCTTATCTCCTAATGGCATATCATTCCTCCTATTAAAATCGCTGCGCGACTTTACCGATGTTATTATTCTCTTTTGAACCTTACAGCCCCACCAGCGAGGCGTAGGGCTCGAAGTCCGACCTGGTGAAGACTTTTCCTGTCTTGACGAATTCGTAGCGGATGGCCTGGAGATAATGCTTCATGCAGACCTCCTGCCCGTCCCCGTCCGCCGCCGCCAGAAAGGCAGCGTTGAGGATGCAGTTCTTGATATTTCCTCCCACGAACTCGAATTTCTCCGCCAGGAACCGGATGTCCACATCCTCCCCCAGGGGCGTCCCCTTAGGGATGGTGGTCTTCCACAGCATCTCCCTGGTGTCCGCGTCCGGGAACTGGAATTCCACGATGTACTTCATGCGCCGGAAGAACGCCGGGTCGATATTGTGCTTGTAGTTGGTGGCCAGCACGGATACCCCATCATAGGCCTCCACCTCCTGCAAAAGCAGCGCCGTCTTGTTGTTGTTGGAAGCCTGGTTGCTGCCCCCGTCGTCGGAGCGCTTGGCGAACAGCGTGTCGCACTCGTCGAAGAACAGCACCACATTGCACTTCTTAGCCTCCCGGAAGATCATGGAGATGGACTTCTCCGTCTCGCCCACATATTTGTCGATGACCTTGGACAGATCCACCCGGTACAGCTCCAGGTTCAGCTCATGGGCGATCACCTGGGCGCACATGGACTTTCCCGTGCCGGGAGCCCCGAACAACAGGATGGACAAGCCTCTGCCGTAAGGGTATTTCTTCGTATAGTTCCAATTGTCGTACACTTTCTTTCGGAAATTCATCTGGTCGATGGCATGTTCCAAGGTCTCCCTCTGGTCCCTGTTCATGACGATGTCCTCAAAGCCGAAATTGGCCTTCACCTTGGTGGCCTTCTGGGTCAGCTCCGAGCTCATCTGCTCATTGCACCCCCTGAAAAGGGTGGCCCTGGGGATCCTCTCCTTCTGTTCCATGGCGGCGAAGCTCCTGGCCTGGTGGAGGGCAGACTTGATCTTGCCCGGGGTGAACAGGAACTTGGTGGCCATCTCCAGCAGGTCCACATCGTCTTCCAGGGCATAGCCTTTGGAAAAATGCCGCCAGCAGTCCTCCCGCTCCTGGTTGGAGGGGGTGGGGAGCTCCAGCTCGGTGAATTCCTCCTTTGTCATCTCCCGCATGGACAGCTTCTCCCTGCTGACGGTAAAGACCAGGATTCCGTGGTCTTTCAGCTTGGAAAAGGCCAGGTCCATATAGCCGAAGAATTTGTCTTTCTCCTCCTCCCGGTAGACCAGGTCGTCCAGGCAGCAGCAGGCCCCGGTGAGGATGCATTCCCTGGTCACCGCCCAGAGGGCCTGATCCACGAAGCTGAAATCATACACGAACAGCTTCTTGCAGTTGATGGAGATGGCCCGCAGCCCCTGCTTCCTGCAGAAATGCCGGATAAAGAACTTCCTGCCGCTCCCCTCGTCCCCATAATAGGAGAAGATTCCCACGCCGTCCCCATAGGAGATCTCCATGGCGTCCAGGACCCCCTGGTTGGCCAGAATCGGATCCAGCCTCTCCTCCTCTTCGGTCAGAAGCTTCATGAAGCGCACGTAAGTCTCGTCCAGGCGCAGGGGATGTCTGCCAAAGAGAAAGTCGATCATCCGCTTGTCGGGGGAGATCACCGTGGAAAAGGGCATCGCATCCCTCACCTGGAGATGCAGCACCGGGAGAAGCTGCTCCAGGCACACGGACATGTCCCCGTAAGCCCCCGTGATGGAAAAGCCCTCTCCATAGTACAGCTTGGCCGCGGACTCGATGGTGGGCAGGGGCAGCCCGCCGTTCTCGTTGATGACCTGGAACACCCCCGCATAGTCGGTCTGGGTGGAGGAGAGGATCCCGCAGGCCAGACAGAACACCGTAAAGGATTCGTATTCCAGCTTCCTGCAGATCTCATAAAAGGGCAGCGCGATGCCTGCCTCCGCGGCGGCTCCGGCCCTGGACTGGATATAGTCCACCATCTCCTCTATGCTCCAGGGCTCCCCGGGCGCGCTCTTCCCCTCTGTAGCTGCCTCCCAGCGCTGGTCCTGTTCCTCCAGATACTCGCCGAACAGCTCCAGCAGCGCCGGGTCAAAGCTCTCCTGCCCGTCTTTTGTTCCTTTCGTCTCTTCTGTTTCCTCCGCCTTTTCGGCTCCCTGGCGCTCTTCCCCCCGCATCCTGAACTGGCCAAGCTTCTCCTTGCAGGTGTCATGGGCGATCTCCAGATCCGGGTACAGCACATTCTTGTAGTCCCCCTGCCCCGTGGCGTAGATTTCCTTCAGGCGCTGCAGATACCGGTTGATCGCCTCGTTCACGCAGGCGAACAGATACTCCATATAGCTCTCATAGCTGTCAAACGCGTCGCTTTTCTGCTCTCTGTCAAACAATGTCCCTCTCCCCCTCCGTCATCCCTGCTCCTCCTGCCGTCCTCCCACCCGGAAGACCGCGCCCTCATCGAACACGCTCCCCCTGGTATTGATCCCATCCCCCATCACCGACCCAAAGGCTCCCGGCTCCTGGTTCACCGCTTTCTGGCGCGTCCTGGGCAAATAGGTATAAGTCTCTTCCGCCTCGTCCCCCGGCGCTCTCCGCCTTTTCTCCCGCTTCTTCGCATCCTGAATCAATCTGTCCGTCACCCGCATCTTAGCTCCTTTTCTCCCTTGGAAATGCCTTTCCTCCATGGAAATGCCCCGCTTCCATTAATATGTCCCGCTCATTTCTCGTTGTCTTTTTTTCCAAACCATGCTATGATAAATACAGTCATAGATACAGCCAAAGCAAGGAGACACACACTATGAGAAAATTGGAAAAGGATAAGAGATTCCCAAGCTATGTCATCGCAGGTTCCTACATTCTGGCCGGCATCCTGATCTGTTCCGCCCTGTTCCTGTTGGGCTCCTCCCTGGCGAAGAACCCTTTCGCCTCCGGATCCATCTTCCCGGCCTCCGCCTCCGCAAAGGAGGAGGATGGGACATTGTCCGGCGCTTCCCAGGCGGTGGACGCCTCCCCCCAGGAGACGGCAGAGCCTCCCGCAACACAGGCAATGGAGCCGGAGCCGGTCTACTACTCCTTTGTCACCCTGAATACCAGAAGCGTGCTCCATGTCCGCAAACAGCCCGGCATGGACGGCGAAATCATCGACTACCTAGATCCCGGCACCACCGGCTATGTGCTGGAGCGGGGCGATGACTGGAGCCTGGTCCAGACTTCTGAAATCACAGGGTATGTGTCGAATCAGTATCTTCAGTTCCAGGAGATTCCTGCGGAGGAATATCTTCCCGAAGCGGAAGATGCTTCTCAATAGCCAGGATATTGTACCCGTCTTCATACCGGTAAGTGATTTTGTCCATACACTGCTTTACCATATAGATTCCAAGTCCCCCGATTTCCCGCTCCCCCGCCGAGAGCGAGATGTCGGGGTCTTCTTTCTCCAGCGGGTTGTAGGGAACCCCCCTGTCTTTGAACACCACCCTGCAGATCCGCGGATTCTGCGTGACCTCCATCTGCACAGTGGCCTCCCCCTTCTTTCCTCCGTAGGCGTAATGGGCGATATTGACATAAATCTCTTCCACCGAAATCAAAACCTCAGTCTTGACCTCATCCGGGCATCCGTTCTTACACAGATGCGACTCAATCGCGTCCAGCACGGTATATAATGTATCATCGCTGGCCTGCAGCGTGATGTCCTGCATTCTATCCATCTTTCCCTCCTCGTATGCCGTCCCTGTTCCGTATCGTGTAAGCGTTCACGGACATTGTCCAATCCCGAAGCCCTCATCTCCCAGCGCGATCTCCCGGTACGCAAGCCCTCTGGCGCTCTCCTTGTCGTGGGTGGCCACGATCACCGTGATCCCCTGCCGGTGCACCAGCTCGAAGAGCCTCATGAGCTCCCTGGATTCCCAGGGAGACAGATTGCCCGTAGGCTCATCCGCCAGGAGCACCGCCGGGAAGTTCACCAGAGCCCGGGCCAGACAGACCTTCTGCCTCTCTCCCCCGGACAGTTCTTCTGGATACCGGTTGTATAGATTCGTGATTCCGAGCAGCACGAACAGGGAGGTGATGACCCGCCTGTTCTCCTTCTTCGTCCCGCCCACGATCCGCCTGGCCAGCTCCACGTTCTGATAGGCAGTCTGCCCCGCGATCAGGCGGGGCTCCTGGAACACCACTCCCAGCTTTCTCCGATAAAAGGGGAGCTGCCTGTGGGAAAGCGCGCCCAGCTTATGTTCCAGCACGGAAATCTCCCCAGAGGTGGCCGGAATCTCCCCCAGCAGCAGCCGGATAAAGCTGCTTTTCCCCACGCCGCTCTCACCCGTCAGGAGGATGAACTCCCCGTCCTCGATTACAACGCTGAAGTCCTCAAGAACCGGTTCCTTCTCGCCTTCATAGCACTTTGTCACATGCGCGAACTGAATCATATCGTCATTCAATGGTCAGCATCTGGGAGAATCCGGTCATGTCGAACACTTTCCGCACGGAATCCCGCACATTGATCAGCTTCATGGAGCCGCCCTTGGAGCTGGCTGTCTTCTGTCCGATCAGAAGCGCCCGCAGCCCCGAGCTGGAGACATAATCCACCGCCTCCAGGTTCAGGGTCACTGTACTTCCCTTCTGAAATGCCTGCAGAATCTTCTTCTGCAGCTCCGGGCTGGTGTTGGTATCCACCCTTCCCTCCACGTCAAGCTGCACCATACCTTCTCTTCTCGTCTCTGCAATCGTCATAGCATTCTCCTTATTCCAGTTCCGCATCCGCCGCTACAGTACCATTTCCTGCAGAACAATGCCCGTCTCAAATGCACAGCCAGTCATTGTTCTGGGCACTGTAGCGGCAGATGCTGTTTCCAGTTCCATAAATATCATCCCAGGCACACCGCCCCGTCCATCTCCTGCTCCCTGTCCAGCCTCCCCTGTCCCTGCCAGGGAACCATGGCGTTCCAGTCCAGATAGGAATAGGAATCCAGGACGCAGGCCCTCTTCAGGCAGACCACATGCAGCCTGGCCCGGACAGGGCTGAACTGCTCCAGGAGGAAGAGAAGCTGCGACCTCTTCACCTCCGTCAGCGGCCTGCCCACCAGAATCGTCACATCCTGGGCCGTCCTGCCGTACAGCCGGTTCATCTGCGGAACCTCTTCCTTCTCGATATAAGCCCCCATCACGTTCCGCTCCAGCACCACCACGTCCTCCCCCAGCACGATCCGGGCGATCCGCAGTAGCGCCGCTTTGGTCCCCTTCATCCGGTTCAGGGAAAAGGCCTCCTTCACCAGCGTCCGCAGCACCGGCTCCTCCAGGAAATTGTCCCCCACCGCCAGCCCCAGCCAGGAGGCGTACACCGGGAGCAGGAACGCAGGACAGGTATCCAAGTCCAGGAGCCTTGGAAGCTCCTCGATCTCCTCCTGGAAATCCTCATAGATACTGGAGAATACCGACAGATAGCGGTGGAAGAAGCTGCCCCGCTCCCGGTAGACCTCCGGAAAGGTGTTCATAAAGGGATCCCCCTGCCTGTCTACCCGCATCCCCCTCATGGAGAACTGCCCCTCTCCCTGCACTTCCAGCACCAGATAGAGATACCTTCCCTGGAGCTCATACAGCAGGATGTCCTTCTGGCTGGTATATCTGGCAAAGCCCGCCTCCTGCAGGAACTGCCGCTTGATGGCCCGGGACTCCTGGGCGTCGCACAGGAAATCCTCAATCGGCACAGGCTGCTGCCTGCGGTAGAAAGAGTCCTGGTCGAAAGCCGCCGCATAGAGATAATACACCATGTCCTCGGAGCAGGATACCTGGAAGCGCAGCCTCCCCCAGGAGGCCTTCTCCTCCCCGGCGTCGATGGCCCGAAGATACAGCATATGTATCCCTTCCCTGGGATCCAGGATCAGGGTGCCGTCCTCCTTCAGCTCAAACCCCGGATACAGCCCTCTCCGTATCCGATTATGGTTTATGGAATATGATGCGCCTGCCACTGTCATCTCACCTCCTGACTTTACTTCATGATATCTCTACCCCATCTGTATCCGGATGCTCCCCGCATAGCAAAGACAGTTCTCCTCCGGCACGATGTCCGCCTCCACCAGCTTCGCCAAGCTGGAATTGCGCGGGTACAGGGACAGCTCATAGACGAATTCCACACAGTCCAGGGACTCGATTTCCTGAAAGATCTCATCGAACCTCAGGATCTCCCCAAAGTTCCGCTCCGAATGGACGGAGTCCAGGAACTTCCGGATGGCCCCCTCGATCTGCTCCAGGCTGTTCTCATACTGGCGCTTCACATACACCGTGCCCTGGACGTCAATGGGCGCATACACCGGCGGCAGGATCTCGATCCGGGTGGTGAGGAGCTTCCTCTCCTCCAATTGCCTCCGGATAGCCTGGCGGTATACCTCCGACAGCCCCGGGAACGCCTCATCTGTCCCGGGCATCACCGCGATCCGCACCAGGTTGCCGTTCCCGCTCATGTACGCCCGCACCTTCCGGATGCAGAGCCTGGGCGTCTCCATCACCAGCCGCTCATAATCCCCCGCCGTCACCGCCACGAAAGGTCTCTTCAGATCTGCCAGGAACCGCTTCTTCACTTCCTCCGGCGTCTCCCGGCTGCAGCCTCCCGTCCCCGGGCCGGGATTGTGGAAGCTCAGCTTCGGGGCGATCCCCACCCCGGTCAGCGTATTGCCCTCCCTGATATTCCCCTCCGCTCCCCTGGTGACGGCGAAGCCTCCCACATACAGCCGGGCCCCGATGTAATCCCCCGCGTCCTCGATGCGCAGAACTCCCTGGTCCTCATACAGGTCATAGCTTAAGTCCTTATCCCCGTAACGCCCCGGCCTGACAAAATCATAGATCGGCTCTCCCCTCTCATCCTTCCTCTCGGCGATGACGCAGAAAGATTCCGGCACCAGATTTCCCATGGGCAGGCGGATCGTCTGGTGGTCGTACCCCAGCACGGCTCCCAGGGCATACTGGCGCATCATGCTTTCCTGATACACCACGATCTTGATCGCGTTCTTCACCTTGGCAGGCCCGTAGCCGAACCTGCGCCTGTCGAAGAACCAGGTCACCAGGCCTTCCCCATCCTCCCTGGTCTCGAAGAACCTCCCCTTCTTCCCCGGGATATGGCAGGGCTCGTATTTCCGATAGGACGCGCCCTTCTCTTCCTTGCAGAACACAGTCACATATCCGTCCCCCAAAAGGCGCCTGGGCAGGCTGGCCGAGACCACCCTGTTGAACGTATAGCAGGCGGACAGCGTCTCCTTCTGCCACACCTCAAAGAGGAAGCCGTCTATCTGGACCAGCTTAGGGGCCACATCGTAATCCGCCCGCTCCAGGACGGCCCGGATGGCATACATCCCCTCCGGCGCCTCCGGACAGGCAAGGGCCGGTGCCTCCGGCAGGCGCATCCTCACCTCCCCACTGACCAGCAGCCCTCCGGTCTCGTCCCGCACATGCATCCTCACGAACCCCTGCCCGGTATGGCATTCCCACCGAAGCTGGGCAAAGGTGCTGTCCCCCCGCTCCCCGAACGGATTCCTGCCGTGCCGGTCCGCCACCCTGACGCGGAAGATCAGCTCCTCCCCGGGAGGCGGCAGCGCGTCCGCCGCAAGATACAGGCAGTCCCCGGCTTTCGGCTCCTGGCCGAAGACACAGGCCGGCACCCGCACCTCCCTGTCCAGAAGATAAGAGATGTCCTGCATCCGGCCCTGCCGGACCTGATAGGCCCCGGTGAGATGACAGGGAAAGAGCCGGATGCCCCGGTTGGTCTCGTAACACAGATCCCCCAGCCAAAACTGCTGGTTGGCGGGCAGCAAGACCTCCTCCCCCCTTATCCCCCCGGCGGACAGAAGCATCCTGGCGCACCGCCCCTTCCTGGCCTCAAAGCCCGTGAGCTTCAGAAGCATCCTGACCACCGCCGGCGTGACCTCATGGATCCGGCTCTGCTGCAGCGCCTCAAAGGCTGTCAGGTTCTCCAGGATCGTGATCCCCGGGTCCGAGGGGTTGTGGTTGGTCCATTCCTCCGAATACAGGGGAATCTGCATCAGCGCCTCCGCCAGCATCTCTTCGTATGTCTTGTCCTCCTCATATGCGTCCTTCAGCATACCGTACCTCCCTGGCAATATTCCCTCGATCCGGCAGTCAGCGCCCTGCCGTTATCACGCGATGGCTCCCGCTGCAACAGACCATATAAGGATTCTCCTCCATATCGTTTAGATCCACTTCATGGGCGCCCGTCTGGTCCGTGTACCGGACCGTCACCACCAGCCTGCGTATCAGGGCCTTGCTCTTCAACACATTCAGCTTCATCAGAATCTGGGAGCGCCTTGGCAGGACGCCGATCTCCCACCCCTGGCCCTGCTGGCCTCTGAGGGGACTTAGGTACTCCGTCAGCGTGTCGGTGAGGAGATTCTGCACCTCGAACCCATCGTCCATGTGCATCACCTCCACCCAGATATCCACACAGACCCGGGCGAACACAGGTTCCACCACCCACAGGTCCTCGGGCGCGATGGTCAGCTCGCAGTTGTCCAGCAAGTGCTTTTTCAGCATCCCCGCCACATTATAGAAAGAATAGGAGCCCTCCTCAAAATCCTTCAACAGCAGGCAAAAGGTCAGGGCATTGTCCTGGAAGCCGCCGTCTATGGTCCTGCCGGCCACGCAGCGGACCTTGTGGATGGCATCGGAGAAGTTCAGGATCTCCTGTACATAGTCGTCCGCGGAGATCAGCCTTCTTCGGGATTTCAGGATGTTCGCCCCCCGCTGCAGCGCCTTTTCCATGCTCTCGATGCTGCTTCCCCCGTAGGCCTTTACCGGGTTCTGGATGCTGTCCACGAACATCAGATTGCCCAGAGTCTCGTGGATCCGCCCGGGGCCCACGTTCCCTCTCTCCCCATTGCAGCACCGGATCCGCGCCTTGAACGCCACATCGTCCTGCACCGTGGGAAGACCTGTATGGATTCCGTCCCCGAAGACCAAAAGGCTGTTCATGCGGTCCAGCCTGTAGCTGCGCCAGGGCGGCGCCTCCTGGAACTGGTCGGTCTCCTGCCATCTCACATAGAAAGAGGACAGATTCCCCATGTAATCGTACTCCGCCCGCACGGACTCCGGATGGTCTGCGAGCATCTGCTGCATCCGGGCCTTGGTGTGTTCCCCCCGCTCATTGACCCAAAGCTCCACGTCCAGAATGTCCGGCACGCCCAGGGGCACCGCAAGGTCCGGCCTGATCTCCTCCAGATAATAGTCCTCTTCCTCCCGGGTCTCCACATTGGCGGCCTGGACCGCGTTCAGGCAGATGTCCCGGATCAAAGGCAAAGTGTCCTCTCTCCTCTCGGGCTCTCCATGCAGCCGGCTGATCCGGATCCAGTACGCCCTCTTTCCCTCCAAAACCACAGCCTGCATATCCGCCTGGGGCATGAAGAGAACGGTTCCCGACCGGGAGAAATCTCCCGTGTGGTCCAGCACCTTCATCTGGCGGAAGCCCTTCTTCGTGCTGTACTCGAACTTGCACTGCACTCCCTCGAACCGGATTCCCTCTTCGATCCTAAACAGGAGGCTTATGGGGCCTGATTCCACCTTCCTCTGGAATCCCAGATACAGCGCGTCCTCCCCGTATTCCCCTCTGGAGAACGCGGGGAACCCCCGGCCCTCTTTCACCTTTCTGGTCAGGTCGATCCTCCTGGTCCCGGCGATGGACACAAGGGATTGGGGTTCCATGTAATGCCCCTCATAGGAGAACGACACCCGCAGGCGCTCTACATGGGGATAATGGTGGACGCAGGGGCGCATATAGCAGTTGTCGGATTTTAAGAGCCTGATCCGGATGCATCTTCCGTGATAGGCCCCAGCCTCCGTCCCCTGCCAGTCCTGGGGGCAGACAAAGGAAAACGTGATCTTCCCTTTTTGGTCGCCCATGAACAGGCCCGACACCTCCTGCATGCACACAAGCTTTTTCCAGCCCAGTCCGTTGAAGTATTCCAGGGAGATCTCCTCCGCCCTTGCGTCCGCCGCCGAATCCACCCATATCACCCGGGGCTTGCGCTTGATGATCTTCAGGCTCTCATCCTCCCCCGGCACACGGTCCAGGATTCTGTGCTCCCGGTAGGACACCTCCATGGAGATCTCCACCACCGCCCCCGCTTTGGCGAAATAATCGTCATGCCCCAGGTAGCATTCCTGGAACAGGGACAATGTATCCCCGAAAGGCTCAAAGGCGTCCACATCGAAATCCGTGCCCCCATTGTTGACAAAGTCCGCAGGGAGGGGCTGGCCCTGGGAGGATACCCGGATGCCCGTCACCTCCTGGTTCTCCGCCACCGGCTCAATGGCCTTCATCACCAGCAGGCTCGACCTGCTCCCCTCCATCTCCACGCCGGCGTTCTTCTTCTCCTTTTTCAGCACCACCGTCTCCCCATCCGGCAGCACCTCCACCGATTCCACTGGCTCAAGCCCCTCCTGGGCATAATACCAGAACCCATAGGCCCCCTCCCGAATCCTCTCCAGGAGCGGCGCGTTGCCCGTGATCTTCAGATAGATCGGATTGTCCTCCACGTCCAGGGCCGCCGGATGGTAGAGCAGGAGGGCATTCCGGTGGATGGAGCATAGGTCCGGGCTGTGTCCGAACAGCCGGAACCCATGGAGCCCGCCCTCATCCCCCTCCTGGGCGGAAATCTCTTCCTCCTGGGCCGGAGCCTCCTCCAGGATCCTGGGCCCCTCCATCCTGCCCTTCAAAGGCAGGATGCTGCCGTCCCCCTCCAGGGTCAGAAAGGCATAGTCCAGGGTAGCGCTGGTCACATACAGATTGTGGGTGGTCTCGAATACGATCTGCTCCTCCCCTTCTTCTGTGTCCGCCAGGAACTTGGTCCCCTTAGGCACCTCCACCCCCGGTATGGTGTCCTGTACCAGCCCCAGGAGCACCGTGGCGCTGGCGGGCTTTGCCGGAAGCAGGGAGATCCCCAGGAAATTCACGAACTCCGTGTGGTATCGGTTCAGCACCTGGTTACAGCGGCCGATATTGTTTTCCATCTGTCCCGCGAACAGCTTCGCGATCACGGAGCCGATGTCCGGATCCTCCCTGTCAAAATGCCATTCCGGCACATACGCCGCGGCCAGTTCCCCGATGCGCTCCTCTATGTCCACGGCGGTCCGGCTGTCGATCTTCCATTCATTCAAACGGTTCGGTTTCATATAATTCTGGTTCATAGGCCTCTTCCTCAGGTGCTGCATTCAGATAAAAGGGAACGGTCAGGCGGTCCTCCTCCTGGCTGCTTTTGATCACATAGTCGATGTTCACCAAAAGGCAGCCCTCCCTGACCTGTTCGTCCGTGGTGATCGTCACGCTCTGTATCCTGGGCTCATTGGACAGGATCTGTTCCGTCAGGGAGCGGACCATCATGTTGACGGAGGTGATGTTGATGTCCATAAAGGTGTAGGACATCAGGTCGCTGCCGAACTGGGGCCTTAGGAACCGCTCCGTCTTCTGGGTCATCAGAATCAGGTACACCGATTCCTTCACGCTCTCCTCCTCCGACGAGACGGCGAAGCGTCCCGTGGCCGGGTTGATCTGCGGGGGGAATTTCATCCCCGTTCCTAAAAAACTTCTTTCTGGCATTCTTCCTCACTCCTATCCCAGCTTGATGGGCGTCCCCGCCAGGCTGGCGGGGCCGTTGCTGCTCAACTTCAGCGACGCGTTGGCCTCCACGGACAGGTTCCCGGCCTGGAGCTTCATGGCGCTGTTGGACTTCACGTCCATGTTGCCGCTGGCCTCGATATTGATCTTGGACGCTTTCAGGGAGACGGCCCCATTGCTGCCGTTCAAAATCAGCTCGATATTGTCCCCCACCTTGATGGTCAGCTTCTTCTGGGCCGTGATCTCCATCTGGCCGTCCTCTGTCTTCATCCGGATCAGGTTGGATCCGTCTTGGTCCGACAGCAATATCATCTTCTTCTCATTGTCCAGCTCAATCCGGTGGCCGCCCTGCGCCGTGAGGATGCGGATCTTGTCCTTTTCCCCGTCCCCCTCCTTGTTGTCCTCGAAATAGAGGGTGTTGCCGTTGCGGGTGACGATCTTCTTGTACTGATTGTCCTCGTCCACGGACTTTTTCAGGATCTGGTCGCTGTCCTTGGGGATGCAGCCGATCACATAGGGCTTTTCGATGTTTCCCTGCTCAAATGCCAGGAGCACCTGATCCCCGGCCTCCGGCAGGAAATAATGCCCCCAGCCCGAGCCCCCCGAGGGCATGGCCACCCTCACCCACTGCAGCTCGTTGGCGCTCTGGTCCCGCACCGGCACGGCCACGCAGACCCGGCCCGGCATATCCTTGTCATAATTCTTCACGATCTGCCCGATGACCACCCCCAGGATCCGGTTGTCCCCGGTGTCGGTCTTCATCACCTGCTTCTCTGCAATATCGTCGATCACATCGTACAGTCCCATCCCTTACGCCCTTTCCTATGAATGCCCTTCTTCATTTTCCATGCCTGCCGCTTTCCCGGTGACCTTGGTGATATAGCCCCTCTCGTCCATGATGTGGCGCACCGTCACCAGATAAAAAGTATTCGATACGGCAGTCCCAAGCCCCTTGACTTTTAAGAACCTGCCTGGCGTCAGCTCCGGAAGCCCGATGAATTCCGCCTCCAGCGTGCCCAGCCTGTAGGAGATGTCCTCCGCCAGATAATCCGCCCGATACCCCGCCTCCTCCTTGGAGGTGACAGTGGGGTCGATGTACACCTTCTGGGAATCCTTGATCAGGGGCTTCGCCTTGTTTCCCTGGGAAAGCTTGTTCTGCATCTTCTTGGAGGCCTTGATCAGCTTGGACTTCCCGGCGTCCATCCCCCGGACCTCCACCTTCTCCACGATTCCGGTGAAATCATACCCAATCTCGTAGCTTCTCAGCCCGTCCCCCGGGGCCGCCTCCATCAACAGCTCCTGATTGCTCTTGGCCTTCCGGAAGTACACCGTCCCTCCCACGGAGAAGAATTCATAATTGTATTTCTTGGCCGCCTTGACCACGAATTCGTAATCGCTCTCGCAGACCATCTCCATGGTCCGGTCGCTGGCCGATTCCCCTCCCCCGGGCGCCCCCTGTCTCTTGTCCGGGGTGTCCGAAATCTCCTGTCTGGTGACGATCTCACTGGACTCCAGCCTCACATAGGCCGTCCTGCCCAGGATCTCCTTCACGCTGTCGGAATAGCAGGTGGCCTTTAGCTGCCTGGAATAATTCCCCGCCATCATGATGCCCTTGATGTCCATGGCCGTAATCTCCACCCCGGGGATCTCCTCCTGGCGGAACACGAAATTCACCCGGGAGACAAAGCCCCGGAAGATCTCCCTGACCCGGGTGCCGTAGCCCATGCTCAGGATCACGGCGGAACCCATGCACACATATTTCTTCAGGCTGTCGAACTCGAACGCGCAGGCGATCTTGTCATAGCAGTTGTAGATCCAGAAAGTGGCCATGGCTGCCTCGAACCCGCTGGTCATCTCCACTTCCACATCGGAGATCTGAAACCCGAACTTATTTTGGGAGAAATCCTTTCCGCCGATCTGGACATGGATCAGCGGGTAGGAAAAATCCTCATATTTTTTCTTCAGCTCCTGGTAAGTATATGCCGCCATAGCCCGCGCCTTCCTACAGATTGAAATTCAGCAGATTTCCCGCTTTCTGTGCCGCCTTCACATAGCTGCGGTCCTTCCCCTGGAACGCCTCCTCATAGTGCTGCTGCCAGATGCCCATGTCCCCTGGCGAGACCTCCTCGTCCGCGCAGACCAGAGAAAGGGATACCACCGCCCGGATGGGCTGCCCGTTCACATTGAACATGGTGTACTGGGAGGACACCCGGTTCAGGACCCCGGGATAATGCATGGTCCCCCAGCGGAAAATGATGCGCCTGGTGCGCTGGGAGCGCAGGGCGGCCATGAACCCCTCCACCTCCTTCTGCACGGAGTCATCCTTTTTGCCCACAGCCCTGCGCGCGCTCCTGACGGCGCCCTGGGCCATTGCCGTGGTGGATGCGCTGAGCTTATCCGACATAAAAGCCTCCAGGGGATCCACCTTGTCAAAAACCAGCTTCACGTTCAGCGTGATGTGCACTGCCGCCGACTCATATTTGATCTTGCCGCCCTGGTCGGAAAAGACCGTCTTGGCCACCTGTCCGCCTCCGTAGCCGGACAGGGACAGCTCGCTTGGATTGAACTGCACATAGAAGCATTTCCTGGTGGGCCCGCCCAGGTAGGAGGCCGCAGCCGCTCCCACGGCCGAGACGCCTGCCTTCAGCGCGGAGGAGGCGGCATCCCTGAACCCCTCCAGGCCTCCGGGTATGGCGGACAGGCCTGCCGCCAGGGAGCCGCCGCCCATGGACACGGGCCCCTCCAGGGACGTCTCCCCGCCCCTCTCGTCGATGATCTCTATCATGGCTTTCTCGATTTGCCCCACCGCGCTCTGAGCGGCATTTTTCAAAATGGATGTGGCATCCATAAGCGCCTCCTACAGATGGATATTCAACAGATTGTTTTGCATGGCTTTCGTGGCCATTCCCATTTTCCCGCTTATCTGGTCTGTCCCAGGGTCTCCGAACGTCCTGGTGAAAGCCTCATCCCAGTAAGCCACGTCAAAGCCGGACTCCTCTCCCTGGCGAATGGTCAGGTCCACCATGCCCCGGATGGGATTTCCGTCCTTGTTGAACATGGTATAGCGGCTTGACACGCTGACCAGCTCCCCCTGAAAGCACATCTTCGCCCAGTAGAAGATCACCTTCCTGGTCACAGGCTGGGTCAAAAGGGACATGAGCCCGTCCATCTGGGCCTGGACGGAGTAGGCGCCTCTCACCTTCCTGGCCACGTCCGCCGTACCGGAGACCAGGTTCCCCGCCGTAGGGGCCATGTTCTCCAGCACAAAGGCGTCCTGGGGATTCATGTCGTCGAAGACCAGCTGAAAGCTCATGGTGGTGGACACGGGCTGCACGATCTGTGTGATCTGGTTGGCGCCGCCCTGCCCCAGGCTTCCGCCGGAGTACTGGACCTGCTTGCCCGCCTGGGTGCTCATGCTGATGGAAGAGGGATTATACTGGACCTCCAGGGCCAGATAGCCGCTTCCCGCCATGACACCGTTCCTGCCTGTGAGGGAGCGGAATGTCTGGCTTCCCCCGCGGTTATCTTCCATCAGGCCGTTCAGGGCATCCTCGGTGCTCTTCAGAAGCCGCTTCTGGAGATCGGATGCTTTCTTCGCCGCGTCCCCCTTCTCCCCGCCCTGGGCCTGGGACAAGTCCCTGACGCAGAGGATGGCTTTGGGAAGATTACCGGTCAAACTGCTCACTGCGTCCTGTACCACTGCATTCATATCTTAATAACCTCTACGCTTCTTCTCATTCTGCAGACGCTTCTCCAGCCTGCTGTAGATTTGTTCCGAAAGGGCTCCCATCTGCTGCCGGACCCCTTTCTGGATCATCTCGGTGATATCCTCGGTCTCCCTGTTCACCACCTGTTGGGTCTGCTGGTGCACGGTCCGGCTCACTGTCTGCCGGTCCTGTACCTCCTCATGGTCCACCAGGCGCTTCCCCTGGGTGGTGCGGTTCTGCTCCATGAGAGATTCCAGCATCTCCTGGTCAATCTGCTGCTGGGTGGATTTATGGAACAGGGCGATCCGGCTCTTCTCCTGTTCCTGCCGGAGGGTGCGAACGGCTTCCGCCTCGGAGGAGGCCGCCTCCCCCCATCTCTCCAGCACGGTCTCGGAGCTCTCCTGTATCCGGCGAAGCTCCTCCTCCCGGGTCTGTTCCGTCTCCCGGTGCACAGTCTGGGCCTGGCGGATGTCCCTGAGCAGCATCCCCACCGCGCCCTGCGCCTGGGGCCCCTGGGGAGCGCCGTCCCTCTGCGCCCCCAGATACTCCTCCAGCCTCTCGTAGACCCTCCGGGTCTGCACTGGCAGAAGCTCCATCAGCTTTTGGGCGCGGCCCTGTTCCTCCTGGGCGTCCCTGCGCCGTTCCTCCTCGTATTCCCGCAGCAGGCCCTGGGGGTCCTGCAGGGCCTTTAGGCTGTCCCTTCGCATGTCCCTTTGGGCGGCGGGCCTTCTCCCGGGGCCGGGCGCCAATTCCTTTTGCATTTCCCGGAAGCGCTCCAGCCGCTCCAGATTCTGCTGGTTGATCTGGCGGATCTGCTGCTCCAGCGCCTCCGCGGATTCCTCCTTGGATGTCCCGCCTGGCAGAGAACCCTCCTCCGGGTGATAAAAATGGTTCTCCTGCGCCTCGATCCTGTGCAGGATCTCCATGGCCTGCGCGCTCTCCGCTTCCTGGGGAGGGAACCGCTCCACGGACTCTCTCGAAGCTTCCTGTCCTGTGGCCTCCCTGGGGGTTTGGGCCATTCTGTTTCCGGGTTCTTCTGCCCGGGAGGCTTCCGCCCTTTTCCCCTGTAAGAACTGTTCCTGCTCCCCTGGCTGCCATCTCAAAAGCACTGTCTCGGCGGCCTGGGCCAGTTCCCTGTCTTTCTCCCCAGGCATCTCCTGCGGGGACTGGGCGTCCCCAAGCCTTTCCGTGATCTGTTCCAACAGCCCGGAATCTTCCCGGATCCGGAACGTCTCCATGCTTTCCCGGTATTCCAGGCGGGACGCCGACAGATACTGCTGCACCACCCGGTAGAACTGCTCCCGGCTCTCCTGGGCCAGGCGGATCAGCTCCCTGACGGGCTGCCCTGGCGGCAGCTCTTCCCGGATGGCGGCTTCCCCTGGCAGGAAATGGATCTCCGCTTTCGCCCGCTCTGCGCCTACGCCGCTCTCCTGCTCCTGGCGCTGCCTCTTCCCATGCCCGGCGGCTTTCGCCAGCTCCTCTTCCCGCTTCTTTGAAAGCGCTCTGCCCCTGGGCTGTTCTGTCCCTTTTGCCCGTTCCGGGGCATCAATCCTGGAATCTCCCCCCGCCTCCGCCCCTTTCCCGCCGCTTTGGGCAGGATGGGGCATGGGCTCCCCATCCGCCTTTTCCCTCTCCGGCATTCCCGGAAGAAGCTCCTCCCGGGAAGCGTCCCCGCCCTCCCCATAGGCGATTTCGGCGCTTCTGTGTCCATCCTCCAAAAGCTGCCAGGTCTGTTCCCCGTACTGATTCCAGAGCAGGGTAAAGCGCTCCTGTGCCTCCCATCCCGCCTCCAGGAGGGCCTGGGCCAGATGAATCTCCATTCCTTTCAACTGCTGCTGGCGGATGTTCCACAGGTTCTGTCTGTTGGCAACCTGCCACTGGACATGGAATCCGGTCTTGAGCCGATAGAGGGTATTTTCCGCCGACTGGTACAGGGCATCCTCCATGGACAGCCATAGATCGGCCCGGTGCTGCTGGCGCTCAAAAAGGCTCAGGTACAGATTGTCAATCAGGTTCAGCAGCACCGAGGAAGAGATCTGGCTGCCCACCCATGCCTCTATGGCGCTTTCCTCCTCCGGCTCTGACTGACGATACCCGTCCTCATGGCGGTACACTAAGGGCAAGGCCTCCCCCCGCACCTCCTGGCGTAGCTTCTGCAGCAGGATCTGGACTGCCACCCGCTTCTGCTCGCTGACCTGAAGCTCCTGCCTTGTGACGTAGCGGCTGTTCCCGCTGTGGCTTAGCTGGAAATTGTTCAGGATCTGGTAGATGGCGCCTGTCTGCAGACGGTCCAGAATCTCCTGATAGAGGGTGATCCTTTCCTGCCTGTCTACCGTCCTTTCCTCTATGGTCTGCCGTTCCCTCTCCCGGCTGTGATAGGCCTCCACCCGGTCTTTCAGCTCCTCCAGATGGTTCCAGTAGAGGCTGATCAGCCGCTCCGTGGTCCGGGTCTCCTGCTTCAGGCGGAATACCTCCCCCATGAAGCGCTCCACCTCCCGGATGCCCAGCTTGTTCAGCACATCGGTGATGAAGACGCGGTCCTGATAGGTGAGGTTCGCCTCCTCCATCACCGCGATCCGGTTGAGGAAATTGTTGATGATCTCCAGCTTGGTCTCCTGGCTGTTCTGGATGCGGGTGTTCTCAGCAATCTGGATGCCCCCTCCCTCCTCCAGATAAAGCTCCAGAGGGGCGGTGACTACATGGAGGAGATCTTCCCTATTGATTCCCGAGGACAGTAGTCCGTAATTTCCAGTAATCCTATGATAAAATGCTTCGTGGGAGGAAATCATGGCAGGATTGCATTTCAGTTCCAGCGGCGCCTTCAAAGTCAGCATCTATCATCATCCCCCTCTATCATGCATGTTCAGGAATCCTGCGCATCCGTCTTTTGGGCGGCGAGGAATCTGGCTGTGTCCACCGCGCTGCGCTTAGGGGGCCATCTCTGTGCCCGTTCTTCCATGGCGGCCTTGCGCATCTCATTCTGGGCATAGGTGCTGTCCGTGGTGCTTCCGTTGGAGCCCTGGAAGCCAGGCGATGCGCCGTCCTCTCCTCCCTCTCCCGCGCCGAAGCTCCACTTCTTCGCTTTTTCCTCCATAGCGCTTTTCCGTATTTCCTTCTTTGCGTAAGCGCTCTCCGTAGTGCTTCCATGGGAGCCCAGGAAATCCGGCGATGCCCCTGCTCCATCCGCGGAAGCCCCCTCCTCATTCTTGTGGAAGCTCCATCTGTGGGCCTTATTTTCCATCTGGGCCTTCCGGATCTCCCTCTGGGCATGAGCGCTGTCCGTGGTGCTGCCGTTCATCCCCCGGAAATCCGGCTGGGCGTTCTGCTCCTCCCCAGGAGGCCCCCCTACCCTCTGCACTTTCAGGGCGCTGTCTCCCCCCGCGAACATCCATCTCTTCGCCCGCTCCTCCATCTGGGCGGCAGAGTCCTCGTCCCGGGAACGGTTGGCGGACTGATTGCCGTTGCCCGCCTTGCTGGTGCTGTCGAATTTCCAGGGATCCTCCATGAGGAAGCTCCCCGCCACATTCTCCATGCACACCAGCTCCCTGTAGGCGATGGTGGTGGTCTCTACCAGCAGTCCCCCCTTCTCCGCGTTCAGCTCCCCATACTCCTTCGCCATCACCGTACATCCGGTAAAGACATACATGCGCACCGGGAGGAAATCCCCGTAGATCCGATAGCGGTTCACCATCAGGATCACCGGCAGGGCCAGGTCCGTCCCATTGGCCAGCGGGTCCAGGATATCCGTCCCCACATACCGTTCCACCTGAAAGGTAAAGGGCTTGGATATGGGCTTGCGGCGCATGTGGACATAGTCGTTGAGCCCGCCCTCCTGAATCAGCTCGTACTCGTTCTCCTTCTGGAACACATGCACGGACCTGCAGGGCAGATCGTAGATCCCCTCCACCCGGAGCAGGAAGTTAAAGTTCACCGCCGGATTGTTCCCATAGTTCCGGACCAGTATATTGCCGGAATTCGCCTGCGCCAATGCCATAACCTGTCAACCTCTCTTTGTCTAACGCGTGGGTTTCATGTCCAGAATGCTCTTCTCCTTGGACTTCTTTTCGGGGGACAGACTCTTGTTGATCGTGGATATCTCGCTGCACCATCTCCTGCGGGCCATGTGGTCCAGCGCCATGACCTCCTCGCTGCTCCAGTGGAAATAGTAGGAGATGAATGCCATCTCCCGATAAAGCTCCTCCTCCGGATACAGCTTCATCCCCCTGTTGTAAAATTTAGCGGCACCTTGTACACCTTCCCGCAGTCGGGACAGACCGTCTCCATCATGGGCGGCTCGATGTCATTGATTCGCTGGTACATATCCTGCAGAAAGGCCAGGTCTGCCGTGAACAGCTTCTCAATCAGGTTGGCCGTCACCATCTCCACGCCCTCCAGCTGGGTCACTACCTTTCCCAGCACCACGATGGTCAGGTAAGAGGGATTGCTCAGCACCCGCGGATCCCTGGTGGCGCTGATCTCATCTCCCGCCGTGGCCAGCCGCATCTTGCCCTTTCTGTGAAGCTCTCCGGCGCTGTCCAGATATCCCCTGGGAAGCGTAAAATCATATACGGTCTCCATCCCCTACCTCCTCCATATTCCATACGCCCAGATGCCCATGGCGGGCATCCGGACATACAGGCTTACTTTTCTTTCAAATTTCCGTCCGGCCCGGCCGGATGCACCAGATTAGTTGGGAATCACCAGCTCCTCATAAGCAATCTCCACGCTCTCGATCGCCACATCGCTGGTCTTTGCGTCCAGGTCAGGCGCATTGTACTTGGTCACCCAGGCATTGGTCAGGACCCACACCCTGGTTCCCGTGATGGCCGTGGCCAGCGTCTGGGGGGCGCCTCCGTTGATGTCGATCATCTCGATCTGCACATTGTTGCGGGGGATCTCGCCTCTCACCTCGCTGACGCACTCCTGCACCCAGGTCTTGAAAGCGCTGTCCAGGGTGTATCCCATCTTCAGCGTCACATTCCCGTGCTTCACCAGTCCCGGAATCTTCACCGGAGCCAGGCTGTTGGCATTGCCCTGGCGGAACTCGATCACGTCCACGGTGGCCTCAACCCCTGTCACCTCGCTGAACGCCGCTGTTCCCGATACCCCGTCCACGGTCACCAGGAAATTCATTTTAGTCAAAGGATAGGCAAGACCCTTACTGTTCTCATACGTCGCCATCTTTCATCTCTCCTTTATCGCAATTCTTTTGATTTCATAGCATCACCGGCTCTTTCGCCATCAGGTAGCTATAGTTCTGCCGCGGGGCGCCCCTCGGCCTCTGTGCCGCCCCCGGACTCCGCCGTGTGCTGCGTCACCCGGAAGATCACGAACTCAGCCGGCCTGGACGGCGCGATGCCGATATTGCAGATCAGCCTGCCGTTCATGATATCGTCCCTGGTCATGGTGGACGGGCCGATCTCCACGAAATATCCCTCGCTGGGCGTGGAGCCTGCCAGCATCCCAGTCCTCCACATGCTGTCCAGGAAAGAGGAGATCGTCAGGCTGACCCTCTGCCACAGCGCCGTGTCGTTGGGCTCGAAGACCACCCAGTTGGTATTGGCCTTGATGCTCTCCTCCACGTAGATGAAGAGCCTCCTCACATTGACATATTTGAACGCGCTGTTGCTGCTGGCCGTCCTCGCGCCCCACACGCGGATGCCCTGTCCGGGGATGGCCCGGATCAGGTTCACGCCCTCCGGATTGAGGATGTCCTGCTCCGCTTTGGTGTAGTTCACCTTCAGGCCGGTGCAGAACACGATCTCATTGGCGGGCGCCTTGTGGACTCCCCTGTTGATGTCGGTCCTGGAGTACACGCCCAGCACTGCCCCCGAGGGCGGTATGTAATCGGTCTTGTTGGAAGACCGGTCGAAGACCTGGATCCAGGGATGGTACATGGCGCCGTAAGTGGAGTCGATGATATTGCGGTATTCGATCAAGTCCTTGGTCTTGTACAGATCCCCAGGCATGTCAAAGACCGCGATGCGGCTCTTCAAGCTCTCGCAGTGGGCGATCAGGGCCACGATTACCTCCGGATCCGTGATGCCCGGAATGGCCATCATGCTCACCGTGCTGTTCTCCAGGAAAGACTGGATTCCCGTGCGCTTGCCCGGGCCTGCGTCCGTGCCGATAAAGGTGGCGGGCGTCACCAGATTCATCGTCCCGTCAAAGCCGTCCTCCAGATTGAAGATCCCGCCCGGGTTGCCCTGTCCGAACACTTCCTCCACCGGATTGCCGATCTGCTCCGTCTGGCCCACAGTGACTTTCACCAGCTCGCTTCCCGCCAGCCTGGAGCCAATGTAGTTGGGGGATGACTGGTTAAAGCTCAGCTCCCCGTAATTCTCCACCTCATCGTTGTAGCGGATGCTCACATCCACCGTCACCAGGTACAGCACAGTCTTGGGGATGATACCCGTGTCCACCACATCGTTCTCGAATGGCTTCTCGAATGTGACGCTATTGTCATAAATGGTGGCGATCCGGTTGTACTCCCCTCCGGCCACTACCAGGTCCCCCTCCCGGAAGCCCTCCACTGTCTTGGCGATGTAGCCATTGCCCGACTGGGCGATGAGCTGCATCTTCCGCCTGGTCACCGTGCCCATGGAAATCTGAATCCGGTTGCCCCATTTTCCCTCGTTGGCGGCTTCTATGGAGAGGATTCCCAGCTCCTTCTTGGCCGCCCTGGCATCCGGCGCGATCACCCGGGACACATAGCACCTGGTCCCCCCATTGATGAAGAACTGCTCCACGCTGTTGGCCAGATACCGGTATTCTCCGTAGGTGAACTCGCTTAAGAATCCGCCGAACTGCCTGGTGAAGCTCTTAAAGCTGGTCACAAGGGACGGTGCCCCCACAGTCGGCCCTTTCTCCGCAAAGCCGATGAAACCGGCGGTGCTTGTTCCGACACCCTCGATGCTCCGGGGGGAATTGTCGTATTCCTCCACGTATACTCCAGGTGTAAAATATTCTGCCATCTTTCTATCTCCTTATTTTAAGTTCCGCTGTTTTTTAGTTTCTTATGATATCACGGCCATTACCTGGCCGGGATCGGTGATGGTGATCATGCCGCCTCCATTGCCGCACATCAACGTGCTGTCCCTGGTAAGGCAGGGCTGCCCGCTGACCAGTACTCCCGGCTTCATGGGCGCCCAGGTGCCCGCGGGCACCAATGCGCAGGGCTGGGGAGTGAGCACCCCCATAGCGGCCGCTGTGGCCGCCGCCACCTGGGGATTCGCAAGGGAGGTGCACATCCCAAAGGGAGTGATGCTGGACGGCTGGGCGTCCTGGATGGTCGCCGCTGGCTTTCCCCCCACCATGCAGGCAGCCTGGGAACCCCCGCAGACCGTTCCCGGCGCGGTTCCAAAGGAGCACACTGCCGATGCCCCGGTCACTACAATCTCTGCCATAGGCCCTCCCCTCACAAAAGCGCGGATCCGCAATGCCGGAAATCCACCAGCCGGAACCTCGCCTCCTCATCCACCACATACCGGACCAGGTGCAGAAGATGCTCTCTGTCGTCCCGGACCCGGATACAATAATCCCCTGCGGACGTCACGCTCCCGAGTATGATCCGGGAGATGGGCGCGTTCACGGAGAACGGCTCCTTTAAAGGCTGCTCGATCTTCACCGCGTCTTTCGCAATCTCTTTCTGAACCGCAAAGGGCTCGTAATCCTGCCTGTCCGGGTGGATCAGGCCGTAGTGGATTCCATCCATGCCCAGCCTGTGCATGCCGAACAGCTTCATGATCCGCTTCCGCTCGTCAAAGCCGCTGATACAGCAATGTGTCGCGTTCACGTTTACCGCCTGTATAGACTGGATGCCCGGAAGATTTCCGGAAAAGCCGATCACCGGACGGTTCCCCAGCGCGTTCTCTGACGGAATCAGGAACGCTTCGATAACGGGCATGTTCTCATCCAGTGTCTCGTACCGCACATGCATCCGGAAAGGCTCAAATCCATACACCCGGACCTCCAGACAAAAGTCTGTCCGTCCGCAGTCCAAGAACGCGTAATTGCCGCTTCCCCTTGCAACAGGGCGGACTGCCTCTCTGTCCCTGAAAAAGCGGACATCCCTCTCTTCCACGGATTCGCCGGTGGTAGTGTCGATCAGCCTGACCAACAGATCCAACCGGAAACGAATCACCGATGCATTCATTCGCTACGCTTCCCCTCCTTCCCCGCCTGTAAGATGCAGACCGAAACTGGCATCCACCACGCGAGGCGTGTCGATCACCACCTCGCTGGACAAGAATACAGGCGCCGCCTTGTAGAACAGACTGATTTGATAGGGCTTGTTGATTGCCTGCCACACCCGCACCTTCTCCTCCAAACTTATCTTCGCCTGAGACAGTACAATGGGAGGTTCCTGGGTGTCCAGCCAGGACTGCAGCTGGTTCGGAAGCACAGAGCTGTTGTCATTGACGATCTGCGCCACCCTGCCAATAATCTTCTGTATATCCGGCGCCTTCAGTCCCATCTGGGAGGAGCCGTTGATAAATACCATATAGTACAGGCCATATGGTCTCGGCGGTCTCTGCAGCTGTACCCTGCCCTTCTGGATAAAGGGCTGCTGGGTCACATCGCTCTCTTCCCGGATATCGTACAGATACAGTCCCAGGATGTAATCCACGTCCTGGTCCGCCGGGGAAGAGATCTCTATATTATTCGGGGACGGTATGGGTTCCGGACACATCTTCTGGCGCAGGGTCCGGACGATATAAGAACTCACATCTGCAATGATCGGATATTCTGCCATATCACCATCCCCCTTCCCGGAGGGCTTCCATGATGCTTTCCACGAAGCCCTCCTCTTTTGGTCCAAGACAGATCCCATACTCTGTCCCATGGATATACTCTGCCTCACAATTGAAATACTGCCTGGCGTCCGCCTCCAGCAGATAGGGATGGTCGCCCTGTAGTTTTACGGCCCCCTCCAGCTTCTCTGTGATGTCGTCCAGAAGCTGCACCTGGTCCTGGTTCACACGGAAGCGGTATACGGAGAGCTTTTTGGACAGCGTCACCTCCATCCTGGAATCGCTGTACACATAGCGGTAGCCGGTGCAGGAGGCGACGGTGTCCAGCGCCAGATGCTCGCCTGCCTCCCCTTTCAGCTTCTGGAATACATACTTGTTCTTCTCACTGACGCAGGCATTCAGCCAGGTCAGCGCCATCTGGGCCGCCGTCTGGTTCCCGGCCTGGCCCATGCGGTCCAGCGCCGCCACCGCCGCCGCTTTCCGGCTGTCGTCCAGCTCTTCAAAGGGCGCTCCCAGGGCCTCCTCTATCAGGGCCTCCAGGGCCTGGGCGTCCAGGGCGGAAATGCCCGGGATCTCACCCTCCAGGCCGCCGGTTCCCGACCCATTGCCAGATTCGGTTCCTGCACCTGTGCCAGTTCCGGTTCCTGACTCGTTTCCTGTGCCGCTTCCGCTGCCAGTCCCTGTTCCGTTGCCAGACCCGGTTCCTGGCCCATTTCCTGTGCCAGCCCCGCTTCCGCCGCCAGTTCCCGACTCGTTTCCTGTGCCAGTTCCATCACCCGACCCGGTTCCTGCGCCGCTTCCCGTGCCAGTCCCAGCTCCTGTACCAGTCCCATCGCCAGACCCGGTTCCTGTGCCGCTTCCACTTCCCGCGCCAGTCCCAGTCCCGGCTCCAGTCCCGCCTCCGGCACCGGAAGCCTCCCCGCCCCCATACCTGCCATGGAGGCTGCTCTCCCTGCTGTCCAGGATGGCCTGCTCCGCCGCTTTTTCCGCCTCCCTGAAATCATTGTCGGAAGCCCGCAGCTTTTCCTGGATCTCCGCGATGGCGCTCTCCGCCCCCAAAGCGGACAGAGCGTCCAGCTTGCTGATGATGCTCTCCTGATTGTCCTTATTCCCCTCGGCGATCTCCAGGAGGGCCGCATCCTTAATCTGGCCGATCCGGTTCAGTACGGAGCTGCTGCCGGCCTGGTTCGCCGCCCTGGCCTTCTGGGCCGCGGAGCCGGAGGCGCTGGAGAGGATGGCCAGGAGCCTTTGCTCCTCCGCCTGAATCTCCCGGTCCACCTGGGCGATCATGGCCTCATATTTCTTCGCCGTGCTCAGGTCGTTCCGGTCCCTGGCCCCGGCCTGCTCCTCCAAAAGCCTCGCCTTCTCCTCCTCCAGCTTCTCCATGTCCGAGGAGGCCTCGTCCCCCTCCTCCAGAGAGCGGGCCAGGGACTTCAGCCAGAGGATATGGGCGTCGATGCTCTCGCTGGCCTTGGACCGATAGTCGTCCGCCCGCAGCTGCCCGTACAGCGTCTCCGCATGCCCTATCCGCTGATAGGAAAATTCCACCGCCTGACCGGCAGGCTGCCTTTTGGTCTTGGCCTGCAGCAGATATTGAAGCTCCAGCCTGGCCGCATCGGTCTTCGCCTTCTGATCCTCCAGCACCTGATTCCTGGCCGACTGGCTGGAGCCGCCTGCCACTGCGGTCTGATAGGCGCTGCAGGCCCCCTCCGTAAGCTTCTGGGCATACTTCGCATCCGCCTGGGCGATCAGCTCCCCCTCCAGCAGGGCAAGCTCCGCGTCCGCGTCCGCCACCACATCCTCCTCCAGGTGGTACAGGGTCTTAAGCTCTAAGAGCAATTCCTCCATCCCCCCGCCAAAGCCCTGGGGAGCCATCCCCACCACAGCCATGCTCTTGGCGTGCTCGGCGTTCTTCAGTACCGTATCGCCCTCCTCCAGCATGTTGCCGCTGTGCTTGATATAGCTTTCCTGACAGTTCTCGATGGCAGTACCGATGGCCTCTATGACCGAATTGTTCTCCACGAACTGCTCGTCATCGTACCCATAGGACGCTTCCTCGTCCTTGTCCTCATCGTCCCCGTCTTCCTCACCGTTCCCGTCCTCTTCGTCCTCTTCGCCTTCCTCCCCCTCTTCCTCCGTCTCGTCCTCGCCATAATACTGGGAGCCGCCGCAGATGTCCTGGAGGACGCTGAGCTCATTGCCGTCCATCTGGGAGAGCCTGTAGAAGATCTCCGCCCTCCTCCTGGAATCGATCCTGCCCATCAGCGTGCTGACGATCTCCGCCAGTTCGTCCTTTCCCTGCGCCCGGAGGCTCTCATAGCAGCTCTGCAGCCCCGCAAGCTGCATATCGCATTCCTGGGTGATCTCATTCTGCAAATCCAGGCTGAAGAAGTCCCGCAGCTTCTCATAATAATACCGGTCCACGCCTTTGCTTTCGGCTGAGAACGCATTGCTGTACTGAATCTTGATCGGCTCCAGCTCCGCCAGGTTGTAGAGATCGTAGGGGGATGGCTCGCTGAAGATATTTACCACATGGTCGTCCCTGGCGTCCCTTGTGATGCCGTCGGCGCCCGTGTAACAAGTCACCCAGAGAGGGAAAAGCTCAGACTCCTCCACCACGGTTCCCTCCCCCGCAAGGTCGGAAAGTCCCCCCGCGTCCGTGATGTCCATCCAGGCGCCCCCTGCCAGCTCCGACTTGTAGTACACATTCATCTGGTTGGAATCCGAGGCGCTCTCCTGGGCCTTTTCATACAGCTCATCCGTCAGCCCCCGGACATGGATCAGGTAGGTCCCGATGAACAGCGTAGCGTCCTCCACCGTATGGGATGCCCGGAATGTCTCATAGGGAACCGCCTGGGATTCATCAAAGATCTTCCCCAGGGCCGTCTGCTGCCAGAAGCACCACAGCAATATGCAGCTTGCCCAAAATACTTTCCTGTTCTTCATGTTCCCTCCTGGATCTTCATCAGCTTCTGGCCGCCAGTCTCAAAATACCCGGTATACAGGAGCCCGGAACCCTCGTCGAAAAACTCGATGACCAGCTCTTCCATGCCCCCCTGCACCAAGGACAGATGCCGAAACTGCGCATCGATGGGCAAAAGCTCCTCTCCCAACAGATAACTGCCCTCCTGGTTCCGGATCCGGTAGTAGCCGATCCCCTCCGACAGCTCCGGCGAAAGGGCGATGCCCACCAGCCCGGTCTCCGGGTGGCTCTCCACAGTGTAGGTACCGATCTGCAGCGCCTCCTGCTCCCTGACCTGATACTCCCTCACGATGGAGAGGGGCCCGCTGTAGGCTTCCGGGTCGATGATACAGTCGTCCACGAACTGGCCGTTATTGTAGAACCGAAGCTTCACCTCGCCCACCTCGTCCACGGAGAGCCCCAGATGCCGTATGGCGCTGCCGATCTCCGTGCGCTCCCCGATCTGTATCTGGTCGCACCACAGCTCGAAATGCGTAATCTCCACTTCAAAGTCAGAGGGAATGCTGACCCCGGCCCTGAATTCCTGCTGCTCAACGATCGGCTCGATATAGTAATACGCGCCCTCCGCGTACTCCTCCACGTAGGACTCCCCGCCGTCCCCCGCGTTCAGGTCGGCCGCCGTCCCCTCCAAAAGCGCGGTCACGCCCCCACAGGTGAGGCGGTCAAAGGAGTACAGGGCCTGGGAATAGTCCCCCAGCGCCTCATGCCTTTCCTGCTGCAGCTCCTCGTGGGCGGACAGGGAAGTGCTGTATTCCTCATAGGTCAGCTCTCCCATACGGTTCAGCGCCGCCTCCGCCTGGAGGCTCTTCTCCCCCTGGGCCACCTGCTCCGACAGGGTGTCATAGGCATTGCGCATGCTGACCAGGTTGTTGAAGCTCTCCTCCACCTGCTGCCTTAAGGAGCGCTCCTCATTCTGCTTCTCCAAAAGGGCATCCTGATATTCCAGCGCCGCCTCGTACAGCGCATAGGGCTCATCCTCCACATAGCGGATGCCTGAGATCTGCCCCTTGAACCACTCCTTGGGGATCCGGATGAACAGGATCCTCACGCTCCCCTGCCAGGGCTCGTCGATGGCCTGCAGGAACTCCTCATACTGCTTCTTGAAAGCCCTCTGGCTGATCTTCTGTCCCGCGATGACCTGGTTGACGAAATCGGAGATATAGGACATCTTGCCGCCGTACTGCCCCTCCATGAGCTGGTAGTTCGTCCGCAGCGCCGTCAGGGCGGTGGTGGCGTCCAGAGAGACCTCATAATAAGTCTCATCATGGTCCAGGGTATACTCGATCAGCCCGCTCAGACTGCTCCTGTCCATGCGGGAGGACACGAAAGAATCCTCAAAGCGGTATCCCGTGGTCACGTCCATGCCGATCAGCTCCGACAGCTTCTTCTTGTCCGCGCCCAGGTTCCTTTGGTCCAAGGCTATCTGGTCGTTCAGGGCCTTTCTGGAGCGCTCCATGGCATCCACGTCCCCCTGGGCCGCCTCCCCGGTCAGGAGCCTGGCGCGGTTCTTCTGGAGCGTGCGCTCCAGGACCGCAAGCCTTTCCTCCTGGAAAGCGATTTTCTCCTCCAGGATCACCATGTCCACATACAGATTGGACACATCCTCATACACCTGCAGCCTCTGGTCCGTCATCTGATGCTTTATGGCATCGATCTGGGCCTGGATCTGTATGGGCTTGAACTCGAACTCATAGGCCTCCGCCAGGTCCGGCTTCTCCGGGAACTTGAACGACAGAAGCGGCGACCAGCGAAAGGTGGACATGTTCTTTTTCTTCACCTGGATGGACTTCACCGCCTGGCGGAGGGAAGCCTCCTTCACGTTCAGCTCGCTTTCCAGCTTCTCCAGCTTCGGGCTGTTGGCCACGCCGCTTTTCTTCGCCATGTCCAGGGTCAGGAGCTGGCCCTGGGCCGCCTGCACCCGCAGGATGCCCCCCGGACACAGCCCTCCCGCCAGGGACAGGATCAAAAGAAGCGCAAGCCATCTGCGGCAGACTGCTCTTTTCCTCATACGGCCCCCTCTCCCATCCGCTCAATGGTATAAAAGGAGAATCCCTCTTCCCTGTCCTGGCAGATGAAATGGTAGATCAGCCCGTCCCTGTGGAAAGAATACAGATACACCGTATAGCTCTGGTCATATCCCTCCACCTGGTAATAGTCCTCATATTCGGAAGAAAGCTCCATCTCCACTTCCCGCCTGAATCCGATCCCCGTGCCCCTGGAGGTCACCCGGCCCACGGCCACGGCCTCCGGCAGCGTGATGGCGGCATTGCCCGCATAGTCCTCTTTCCCGAAATATTCCCTCAGCTCGCCGATGTCCCTGCAGGCTTTCTCTCCCCCCTGGAAAGAGTCCTGCAATACCAGCACCTGTTCCACCGTCCGTTCCCCGTCCAGGGTCTGCGCCTCCCCGGTTCCGGCGTACATGGCCCCGATGTCCTCCAAGACCACCGCGAAGTCCTGGCCGCACTCATACAGCGTCCGCCTTCCCTGGTAGGCCTGGGACACCTCCGACACCTTCTTCCCAAGCAGGGCGCTGTACAGAAGCCCATCCTGGCTGAACGCGCCGGTGTAGACGGGATTCCCTCCGGCATCGTAGAGCTTCCCCTCCCCTTCCCGCTTCCCCAGGGAAAATTCCCCCTCATAGGCCAGGCTCCCGGTCTCCCGATAGAGCTTCCCGCTGCCATGGAACAGATTCTGCTCGAACTCCCCCACGTACATGACAGTGCCGTCGTCATAATAGCGGGTGCCATTGCCCTGGTAGCAGTTCTTCAGGAAATTCCCCTGATACACGATGCCCCCCTGGGGATTATACAGAGTGCCATACCCGGTGACGCTGCCCTTCTCCACCTGGCCCTCATAGGCCAGATAGCCGGATTCCCCCAGGATGCGGACCTTCTCCTCCGCAAAGCGCAGCAGGATGGAATCATACGCATAGGTCTTCACCCTCTCCGTCTTGCCGGAGGGCAGGACGGAATGGACGCTGAACAGATAGTAGAGGCTCAGCACGCCCACTACCACCACCAGGGCGATGGCCAGGCGCCTGCTGATGAGCCAGCCAAAAGCTTCATAGTAGTCCTTCTTGTGCCTGGGCCTGACATTCAGAAGAGAGGCAAAGAAGTCCCGGATCTTTGAGATCACACGGGTCCGGATGAAATTCCAGCTGGTCCAGAGCTTGACCTTCGTCACCAATGGCGTGACCTTCGCCTTGGCGGATGTGATCAGCACCTTAAACAGATTGTCTCCCACCGGTCCTTCCCTCCTTTCTCATGGAAGCTTCGCATCCAGGAAGCCGCGCGTTTTACGCCTCTGCCCCGGGCAGCCAGAGCCTGCACACATCGCCCTTTACATCTGTCTCATTCAGATATCTCTCACAGGTGAACAGATACCAGGTGGCCATGGCATCCTCCGGATTCTCCCGCAGCACCTCGTTGAACGCGTTCCTGGCCAGATAGAAGTCATGCTGATAGAACAGCTCGATCCCTTTCTGGAATTTCGGATCGGTCTGGGCCTTCCGCTTCCCCTCCCGCAGGGGGCAGGCGTCCAGCACCTCATACAGCCGGATCCGCTCATTGGTACGGGCGATCCACAGATACCCCAGATAGCGCAACGGGCTCTCCAGATGCTCCCTGTCCTTCACGCTCTCCGTGATCACCAGCGGCAGGTTCAGGGACCGGAACCATCCCGCATACCGCTCCAGCTCCTCCATCTCCCGGGACAGAAGATAGGGGAGGCTGTGCTTCTTCGTGCCCGCCACGCCGTATGTATACTGGGAATAGTGCAGCAAGATCCCTGCTTTTTCCCTTCCCTGGCCCTCTTCCCCGCGTTTCGCGAAATCCTGCATCAGCGCCACGCCGAAAGCCGCCGTGTCCCTGGACTCCTCCAGAAAGAGCATCTTCATCATATCCAGGCCGCAGTGGCCGGACACGAAGAAGCCCCCGCTCCTCTCCTGATGCTCCTCAATCAGGGACACGAAGCTGCCGATCTCTTCCGCAGGCCCCCTCTCCCCGTCTTCCCCTCCCGCCGCGGAGATCACCGCCATGGTCCCGTGCAAAAGCACCATGTCCCCGCTGCTTACCTCCGTGATGGAATCCTTGCCCAGGATCTTCTCGATGTTCTTGGGCGCGAAGCGGTAACAGGATTCAAAGATCCGGTATTTCGTATAGTTGATCCTGCTGATGGTCTTGCGGATCTCCATCAGGCTGTTCCACATGAAGTCCACGTCTTTCCCGTGGACAGCCTCCTTCCTGATCTGGGTCTCCCCGCCCGCCAGCGCCTGCATGGCCCCGGCCAGCCTCTTGAGCTCCCTGCCCTGCAGGAGCAGGAGCCAGACCGCCACAGCGCTGCCGATCAGGAACACGCATGCGCTGTAGAGGAAAGGCGATATGCGGCTTCTGAAAGAAGCGTCCGCATCCTCCTCCAGCCTGGCGATCCCGGCCAGCACATACGCCGGGGTCAGATCCTCCGAGGCGGCTGCCCCGATTGCCTGGTGGGCCTCCCCATCGATGCCGATCAGCATGCTGTTCTCCCGCCCGCCCTCTACCAGGCTCTGGATCAGCTTCCCTGTGCCCACGCCGTACACTTCCTCGAATATCTGGCCGTTCCTGCCACTGACGCTGACCAGGATCCTGTGGTCGTCGCTGCGCACCAGGCAGATGTCCACGAAGATTCTGGAAATGTCATCATGGCGGACGAACCTGGACAGCTGCGCCTGGAGGGCCTGGTAATCCGCCCCCTGGTAAAAGCCCTCTTCCTCCGGGTGGAACCTGGCCGGATCCCCCATCTCCTCGGCCAGGGCCCTGACATAGTAATGGCCGAACCGCTCCGCCTCCTCTTCCCTGGCCCTCTCCTGGATCCGGGGCACCCGCACCGCTCCCGCCACTGTGATCACAAGCAGCGCCAGCTCCACCACCGCGATCGCGTATACGGTATGGCTCCGGTTGCGGAGAACGCTTAAGAACAGCCACAGCACCCCGTAGCCTACGATCAGCAGGGCGCCGTACAGGAGCATCCGCTCCCTGCGGACCTTCATGATCTGCCCCATGGACAGGCTCCTGTACCAGAAAGCCCCCTGGAGCTTCTCCCCCGCCTGGAAGTCCTCCACCCCGCTTCCGTCGTCCAGGTGGTAGAGGAATGCCCCATCCTCATACCTGGCCTCGATCAGGGTATGCTCCACGGGGCTGTAGCCCATCTGCACAGGCTTCTTCACAGAGGGCGCCTCTTCCTTCGTCTGCTCCTGCTCCCCTGCCGCTTCGCTCTCCAGCGCCTCCTTCTCCACGAAATAAGCTCCCGCGGATGTCTGGCCCTCCAGCACTGCCGTCAGGTAGAACCCCTGGGCTTCCGCGTGGAAGCCGGTCAATGTCCCCGGCTGATGCAGGGTGAATTCCGGCGTCTTCGCCAGCACCCGCCCCTGGTCGTCGAACTCCACGATTCGGTACTGCAGGGCCGCATCCTGCCCAGCCGCCTTTTTCACCATGAGCCCGTAGAGGGCCTCCTCATAGTCGATCCTGGCAAAAAAGCTGCCCTTTTCCACAGCGGAGGCCAAAGAGACCTCCTGCACCGTCCCCTGGGAATCCATCACGTAGAGGATCCCGTCCCTTTCCATATTTTCCACCAGATAGATCCGGTCCCCTACCGCGCACCCGTCCAGATAGGCGGACCTGGTCCTCTCCCTGCTCCAGCTCAGGCCGTCCGCAAAGGCAAGGACAGCCACCGCCATCATCCACGCAAGCGCCACTATGTATGGAATGTGTCTCTTCATAACGCGTTATCCTTTCAACCTTTACCTGGTGAGCGTCTCTGTCCCGATCGTCTCGAATCCGTTAAAAAACAGACGCAGCCATGGAATGTCCCCCACGATCAGCTGGGTGAGCAGGGAGACGATGACGAAAAAGGCAAGCACGGCGCACAGATACAGCAGGAACCGGAACATCCCGTCCTGATTCCTGCGAAACCACCCTGCGATCCGTTTCCGGATGCCCTTCTTTTTCCCGGGAGCCGCCGTGATCCGGATATCCTTGTACAGCTCCGTGAGCTTCCGGTAGCTCTTCCTGGCGATTTTCTTTTCCAGAAGCCTGTAGCTGAATGCCTTCTGGGAGGACTTGGGCCGCAGGAGATCCCGCAGGATGGACGCGCACTGTACCACGCAGTCCCGCTCGGTCCTGGCGGGGTCCAGTTCCTCCAGGTCGATCTGATGGCCCAGACAGACCGTGTGGTCCTTTGCCAGATGAAGCTGTCCCTGTTCCAGGATCAGATACAGGACCGGATAGGGGAGATTGGAGGTGATGCAGGCCATGATGACGCTGATGCACACATTCTCGCATTCTGCCAGCGTGTAGGACTCCCCCATATAGAAATCCTTCAGAGGGCGCTCCTGCTGATAGGCGAATACCATGCAGAAAGCTCCCTGATCCGAAAAGCTGTCGATATAGGAGTCCTGTGCCGTAAGGTGCGCCTGCTCGAACACCTCCAGATAGGTCTTGACTGTCTGATGTTCCTTGATTGCCAGCAGCGTGTACAGATTCCGGGCCGATGTATTTAGATCCTCACATATGACGATGTCGTTCGTCCTGCTCTTTTTCACAATGCGGACACATCGAAGCTTCATCCTCTGTGATTGATAGAACATCTCTGCCGTTCTCCTTTTTTGATTTCCCGAAACGCTTATGCCTATGCCTCTTTCTTCTTCACGATGGCATACGCATAGGTGCAGATCACCGGCACATCGATGCAGTAGATCCGGATTTCATAGACCCCTTCCTTTGCGGGCGCCGTGTAGACGCCGTCCGATGTGATCTCGCCGCTCCCCGGCTCCGTCAGCTCATAGGCCACGCTGCAGCTGTCCATATTGTTGTACTGCACATGGAAATAATGGCTCTCCCTTGTGCCCATCACCACCGTAGGCGTATCCACGCTGATGCTCTTCCCGCTGTGGTCCTCCATCAGCCCCAGGTCATTGCCTGCCGGGAACCGGATCGCCACCCAGCGGTAGGTCAGCACCAGATAGTCCACATTCTCCAGGAGCTGTACGGCCACCACGAAGCTCCCCTTGTCGTTCATCACCCGCACCGCCGTCTCCGCGTCCACCGCCATGGAGCCCTCCTTCTGGAACAGCTGCGGGCTTCCGTAGATCGTGTTCCTGGCGCTGCTCCCTAAGGCCGGGTCGTCGGTGATGTACTCATAGCCGATGCTCACGTACACATTCCCGCTGCCCAGGCCATGCATGATCTCGCCGGAGTAGCGGATGTCCCCTTTCCTCGCCGACTCTCCTAAGGGGATCTCCAGGACACCTGTGGCCACCTCCGGTATCCGGCTGCCCGGAGCCACGAAATTCTGGTTCTGCAGGCGCTGCGGATAGAAGTCCCTCTCCTTCTCCAATGTGGGCTCCTTGATGAAATACTCCAGGTATTCGTTCCGGAGCATCTCCTGGGCCGGCGCCGTGATATAGGCCTTCACGCCCCTCTCGATGACATCTTCTATGATATAGGCGTTCTCCGTCCGCACCAGCTTTAGATCCGCCAGGCGTATGTAGTCCCGGACCTCCCCCATGCTCTTCATCTCCAGGCTCATGCGGCCGATCTCCCGGCTGACCAGCTCCCGGGGGCGGCAGTCCTCCAGCATGACCCGGATCGAGCACCCCGAGGGCAGCTCCTGGGCGATTCCGTTCACATGCACCCTGGCCGTGCCGCTTTTTTGCAGGATAGTGGTGTCCAGCATGGTCACGTCCTGGACGGTGAGCCAGTACTCCTTCGTCAGGCTCTCCCCCTCCACAAGGGACACATCCGAAAACCCCACCTCCACCTCATGCTTCCCCTCCGGCGTCAGGAACACCGGAACCTGCAGCGTCCCCTGGTAGCTCAGGGACTTCTGGGCCGGGGAATGCTTCTCCACCCGGGCCTCCAGCCGCACGTTCCTGCCCTTGCAGACCGTGGCCGGCATCACCAGCCGCACCGTAAAGTCCTGGTCCTCGTAGAGGACAGTGTCCGTCAGAAATTCCGTCTCCATCCGGTATCCGCCGGCCGCCGCCTCCCGCTCCATCAAGAACAGCTGGAAGTTCTCGCTGATCCGGTTGTACTCATATTCCTGGCCGTCCTCCCCGGTGCCCGGATTCATCGTATATACCGCGTGGACCGGGTCCTCCCTGTAGCGCAGGCAGAGGCTGGCCATATTGCTGTGCAGGGACTCAAAGCCCTCCATGGCGGACAGCTTCTTTACCACCGAGGACTCCATGATGATCTCCCGTCCCACGCCGTCCACCGCTACCCCGCTCTCGATCAGGACGGACAAGTCGTCCAAGCTGAACACGCCGAACCCGCAGACCACGCCGCTGCCGTACATCAGGCTGTTGATGAATCTTCTCTTGTTGTTGAAATATGTCTGCTCCGCCTGGAAATCAGAGGAGGTCAGCATCTTTCCGGAATAATAGCGGTTCCGCTCGAATGGGTATAGTTTCGTATTGTTCATGGCCTTTCCCTTCCTGATGTATGTGCTGTTTGGTATAAATTCTATCAAACCCCTTTTGAAAAAGCCACTACTCAAAAAGGTAGTCGATTGGGGAGCGCGGCTGTATGACAGGTCCATGCCGCTATGTTCCAGTATACTGATTCGCCCCGTTTTTTCCATAATGGCGGCACGAATCGTTAAAATCCGTCCCGAATCGCCCAAACCCTCCTACAGCCATTTTGAGCCATTTCATAGATGGCCCTCGCTTTTCTCAGCGTTTTATGCTATGATACAGTGGGTGCACGGGAGTCAGGATTTTTCAGAGTAAAGGGGGCTTTCCATGAGAATCGCCATCGTGGATGATATTGCGTCAGAACGGCAGACCTTGCGGGACGGGCTGGATGGGCAGCTTTCCCGCCTTTCCCTGGATGCCCTGGTCTGGGGCTTTGGTTCCGGCGCGGAGTTCCTCGCCGCTGCCGAGAAAGAACGGTTCGACCTGGTGTTCCTTGACATTTACATGGGGGACGAGAACGGGGTGGATACGGCCGAGGCGCTGCGCCGCTTTGACAGGGACTGCCTGCTGGTGTTCACCACCACCTCCACCGACCATGCCCTGGACGGCTTCCGCGTGAGGGCGTTCCATTATCTGGTAAAGCCCTGGACGGACGGGAACCTGGCCGCTCTGTTCGACGAGATCGTCAGGCGGCTTCCCGCTGACGACAGGTATATTGAGGTGAATGCCACGGGCGGCGCCGTCCGTCTGCGCTACCGGGAGATCCTTTACGCGGAGCACCACCAGCACCGCATACATATATACAGGGCGGACGGACAGGAAACCGTGACCCGCCAGACCTTTCGAGAATTCAGCGCCAGCCTTGGGGACGGATGCTTCTTCCGGTGCAGCCGGGGCGTGATCGTGAACCTGGGGCATGTGGCGGATTTTAACGGCATGGACTTTGTCCTGAAAGACGGGAAGAGGGTTCCTGTCAGCCGCGACCTTGCAAAAGCCGCAAGGATGGCTTTCGGCGATTTCCTCTTCGGAAAGGGGAATTAGAGATGGGGGAATTTTTACGTCCTGTACTGGAGCTGATGGTCCTGCTGCCGGGCATGCTGCTGGCCTATCTGCCCATGAAGCAGTATCTGCGGATACGTCCCGCTGTCCTGACAGCGGTGGCTGTCCCTCTGGCGCTCCTCCTCTGCCTGGCAGGCGGCGCCGTCGGCTGCTTTTTCCATGTGGATACGGTCTGGCTGTTTTTCCCTGCCGTTGCCGTCATGGGTTTTTTCTATATCCATACGCTGCAGATCACCCGGTGGAAGTCTGTCAGCGTCTTCCTTGCCGTATGCGGCGTGTTCTGCTGCCTGGGCAGCGCCGCCATTGCGGTGAGCGGCATCCTGAATCCGGGAAAGCCCGTGCTGCCCCTTTCCTTAAGCGGCGCCCTGTTCTGGCTCGTGGTATGCTGCCTGTCCGTCCTGGCCGTATGGCATCCCACCACCCATGCCGCAAGGCAGCTTCTGGAAGAGGAAGCCTTTGCCCAGACCTGGTATGTGTTCTGGATCGTGCCGCTTCTGTTCGTCGGTCTGAACCTTTCCATGGTCCCCAGGAATCCGTGGATTCTGGAACAGGGACGGCTGAGGCAGCTCTATCTCCTGTTCAGCCTTGCTCTCCTGATCCTGCTCCTGTCGTTCTATGTGCTCTTTTACCTCATGGCATCCAGCCTGAACCGCAATGACCGCCTGCGGCGGGAGAACCATCTCCTGTCCATGCAGCAGGCGCGGTACGACAGCCTCCGCGCCGCCATTGAGCAGACGCGCCATGCCAGGCACGATATGCGCCACCATCTCCACATCCTCCAGAGCTTCGCCGCCCAGGGGAACTGGGAGGGCCTGGCGGGATACCTTGACGAAGTCCAGGGCAGCATCCCGGACGGCAGCCTATGTCTATGCGAAAATATGGCCGTGGACGGCGTGGCGGGGTATTTCGCGGCGTTTTACCGGGAACAGGGCCTCCCGCTCACAATCGAGCTCGATCTGCCTCCCCAGGTTCCTGTACCGGAGACCGACCTTTGTTCCGTGCTGTCCAATCTGCTGGAAAATGCCATGGAAGCAGGTCTGCGGACTGCCCCGGAAAGACGGCAGACCAAGGTACAGGCACGTCTCCATTCCGGCCACATGGTGCTGTTGTCCGTGGAGAATGCCTATGATGGGAAGATCCGGGAAAAGGACGGCGTGTTCCTCTCCTCCAAGCGTCCAGGGGAGGGGGTGGGCCTGCAGGCCGTGCGCCATACTGCGGAGCGGAACGGGGGGTACAGCCGCTTCCTTTATGGGGACGGCGTCTTTACCGCGAATGTGATACTGCGGGGCGGGAAATAGCGGCTTCTGCAGGTTTGTCGTTTTTCTATCCTGTCCTGGTACTGGGGCGGAAACGCGAAATTGCTCCTTTTATCAAGTTGATACATACTTCTGCTCCTAAGCTGATAATAGGGACGGCTCTGCGTGCCCTATTACCGCAAAATTACTATATAGTATGCTGCAAAATCGGATTCGTTGATTATCGCAGGGCGGGGCTGCCTGTGGGCATATGCCATATAACATTGAATGCTGCCTAATGTAATCATGCGCTTAAACCAGTCAGCGTTATGCAGTCTGGTTCATGGCAAGTGAAATCGTTATGCGTCATAAATCGCATCCTGCGCTTTTTCCATCAGCGCATGGCGTACACCAGTGTTCTGAACGCGGCCTCCAAAGGTTCCCAATCCGGGTTCCGGTCATCCTTCATGGATTCCACAAGCTCTTTATAGTATGCCAGCTTTTCTTCTATATATTGGTTGATTTTTTCCATCCTCGGCGCCTTGTCCGATTCGGACATCTGAATCTTCCTGGCCAACAGCTCCTCCACTGCCGTCTTCATCCCATCTTCCAGGACTGCATGGCATAGTTCCTCGAAGAGTACCGGCGGCGGGCATTTCCGCTCCTCAATCCATTTGCAGGCCAGGATCGGCCGGAGCACATAGAAGTACTTTTTGTACTTCACCATGCTGTCCAGCAGGTAATCATGATAATTCTTATTGGCGGTTCCGTAATAGTGGTAGAGCGATGGCTTACAGGCAAAATAGTTCCCTGCCGCCTGGCTGTACAGCTTCCGCCACTCCTCGGTGGTGTAATATACCACCGGCGAATTGCTCCATTCAAACAGAGTGGCATTGGACTTGTGGAAATGCTGCAGCGCCTTCTTTATGTCCCAGCCATTGATATCGAGCACTTCATTCAGCTCCCAGTCGATAAAATCCTTTGTATCACGCAGGGAAAGATAGAAATCCCTGTCCCTTACATAGATAAACCGCACATCGTAATCGCTGTCGGGGGACGCGAAGCCCCAGGCCCTGCTGCCGGACTCCACCGCGTGCAGCACCCTGATGTTCTCTTTTTCTTCTATTTCTCTTAGCTTCAGGAGGACCAGCTCTTCCACCGGCCCCTGGAATTCTTCATATTTCATCTCGAACCACTCTTTCATTGATAGTCATCACCAGCTCCTGCACCTTTTCCATATCCGGTTCTTCCGGCAAGTCCGTATTTTCCGCGGCATAGTGCAGTCTCTTTTCAAAATCCGTGAGCATTTCGTAGAAGCTCTCATGGAATGTCCCGTCCTCCTTCTGGTATTTTCCGGATCTGATGTCCATCAGGAGATTGTGCTCTTTTTCTCTGTAGGTATGAATCTCGCCCTTTTCCAGAATGTCTAGTGCCATCATAAACAGCCGAACCAAATGCATGGCATGCTTGTTCAGGTGCAAATCGTCCTTCTTTTTATTCCGCTTTCCTATTTTCTCATAGTCCCGGACTACATTGGCCATGGTGTTCCACATGCATTCGTAGTCTCTGAGCGGGTAGTGAGTCATGCTGGCATTTACGAAGATTTCCGTGTCAAGCTCCGGGTTCATGGCTTTATCGATGAAGAGTTCCAAGCTGCCGTTTTCGAAATGCCTGTAGCGGTGGTTGAAGTCGTGCATGGCGTTCCTTACGGAATTGAGGATGTGCTGCTCCTTTTCGCTCTGGGGGAATGTGTCCCTTGCAAGGGCGTTCTGGAGCCTACGGAGCTGTGCGTCCGCGTATCCGCCAAAGGACTGGATGGCCCGCTTTGAGAGGAACAGCTTCCTGTTGTCCAAAAGCAGCCGCCCGCTGTCATTGAGGTACAGGTAATGCTCCGGCTTCAGGCCCAGGAGCTCTATGGTGTTCGGATTGCAGCCAAGCAGGAGCGTGACGATTTTGTTGAATGCATAGATCACGGTGTCGGTGTCTTCGTCCACGTATTGGTCGAACTGGGTCAGGCCAATCAGATCCGATTTGCGGTTCAGTGCAATTCCCCTGATGTCGATGTCGCTGGTTTCGATGTTGGTGCCGTAGGCGTAGCTGCCGGCCAGGCCCAGGAGAATCACATGCCTGCCCAAGTGCTCATTGGTCTTTATGAAGCCGTATTCTGTTTGCTGTAAAATCTCCCTGTATTCCATGTCTGCGTCTCTGCTCCCTGTGCGCTTATGAAATCCTTATAATCTGCTCGTAAAGCAGTATCTCCTGGGCATTCACGTTCCGGTTGTCATGGTAGTGGCCGAAGAACCATTTCCTGAAGCTTGTGTTCTGCCGGATTTCTTCCAGATATGCGGTCAGGGTGTCGGGCCTGTACAGTTTTCCGCCCAGCAGGATCTGGGTGCTGGACGCGCAGCAGTGGGTCACGATGAAATCCACTTTGTTGCCATGCGCCGCCAGGTTCCTGCGCCCCTCCTCCATCTCCTCCTCTGTGGGAAGCTCCTGGCTCCACCAGCTCACATGGTTGATGCGGTATGGGCGCCAGTCCTGGTCCAGCATCCGCTTCTTTCTCTTAAAATCGGGACCCTCCGGCTCCAGGATGCCTCCGTCAATGTCATGGCTGCTGGCCCCGCCAAAGGTGAAGATGCTTTTCCCATCTATCTCGAATACCTGGCCCCGCATCATGTGAATGACGGACGGCCTGATTTTATGGACCTTTCCGCCATGCCATTCTTCTACAGGGTATGCGTAGAGCCTGTCGAAATTCTCATGGTTGCCGTCCACGAACAGTGTGGTAAAGGGCTTGCCCTCCAGCCAGTCACACAGGTGCTTCTCCTCCTTATTTTCTCCGCCCTGGTTCCAGACTCCGCCGAAGTCTCCGCAAATGATTACGTAGTCTTCCTTTGTCATTCCTTTCTGCTCCGGGAATATTCGGGTGCTGAATCTCCTGAAGTCCTGGTGGCAGTCTCCGGTGATATAAATCATGCTTTGTCACTTCCCTTCGGATGGCCAGACGTAAAACCGCCGGAGCAGCCTACGTCAGCGCCTCCATTTGCCGCCTTAATTCATTCCAATCTGCTACAGTCAGGATATTTTTAGCTGTGGAATGCCCTTTTTCCATGAAATGACTTTCTTCCATGGATTGCCCTTCTTCCATTTTATACGGCATGTCGACAGCTCCTATGTACCATACTGGCAGCAGGCCCGCATTCAAGGAGCCTTTCACATCGCATTCAAACTGATCCCCGATGTACCAGACTTCATCCGGTGGCAATCCGGCTTTCTCCAAGGCCAAATCAAATATCCTTTTATTTGGTTTGCGTTTTATGCCCTCTGTGGGCGTTCCCAGAGCGGCAGCATTCCAGAATACTGTATCAGTTTCAGTGTCTCTCAGTGCGATTTCTATCCCCAGTGATTCATAAAGTAGCATGCTGTAAGACAGCCGCTGTTCCCTTTATTCCATCAAATCTCTGCTCTGCAATCAGGGTCTGTCCATAGTCAAATAGTATCATTTGGGGTGTTTTCATGTGATTTTTCTCAATTCCCTTCTACAGGCTCAGGACACGCGCCTGAAATTCTTCCTTGCTTTCCAAAATTTCGTAAGGTTCATATTCTCCATAGGCACTGGGACGGCTGATTGTAACAAGCAGCACGCCATTCTCTCCTATTTGTTTTTGTAGCTTTTCCGTAAAATCTGCTAATGCTTTCCCATGCCTGGTCTTTACTGCAATACACCCTCTTTTATCAAATTCTTTTGCAATGAGATAACACATGAATGAACACCTCCTCAAACTGCTGCTCGCTTGGTATTTTACCACTCTCATACTCACTTCGCAATTTGTATAAAAAGACGGAGCGGTCAGGTAAATGCTTCCAGCATCCAGTCGTAATAAAAATGGGCAAGGATGGGATTCCATACAGTCCCGCTTCTTCTAAGCATCACTGAGAACAGTATGCCGTAGGTAAAAGCAGATATGCTTTGGGTCAGGATTCCCATCCAATCGAACTGGCCGTACAAGAGCAGTTTTATAAAATAGGCCGGCCAATGGAGCGCTGCGAACAGGAATGCGGATGAAATCAGCGCCGCTTTATCGGAGCGGACTTTCCGCAGCAGATTATATCCCCAGCCGCGGAATACGGCTTCCTCCCCAATCCCCACAAGCAGGAGCTTGATTGTCAGGAGCAGGAGAGGTTCTCTGGTCATGTGCCAGGAGCCGTAGTTTACAGCCATCGCTGCCAGGGCATATGCTGTAGTCAGCGCCAGAAAGGCCAGAAAGACCGGCTCCGCCTTTGGCATGGAGAATAATTGCTTTCTGCCCCATGTGAGGCTCCTGTCGAATCTATAGGTCAAAAGAAACGCCGGGAGCATCCAGAGGATTCTGCTGAAGTAAGCGTACAGATATTTGCCAAATCTATATCTGTCTGCCGGGAAAAGGCAAGCACTATAATTCCAGGCATCCGTCACTATCGCCCACAGGACAATGAATCCTACCATGGACAAAAGGGCTGACAGAGTCTGCTTTTTGCCATATTCTCTTTGGTGTAAGATTTCTTTGGATTCCATATTTTCGTCTTCCTTATTCTAGGCTCCATTTAACATTTTGGAGCTGCACGGAAAGCCTATCCTTACAGGGGCAGTACAGCGTCATCCATTCGGAGAGTTCTTTTTCTCAGGTATATCGGTTGGCTCTTTCCAGTAGATTTCTACTTTTTTCTGCGCCTCTTCCATGGTCATGTCCTTTTTGTCCCTAAGGCTCTGCATGGCAGCATCCATTGATGCGCCCAGATCCTGGCAGAGCTCAACGAGCAGCTTTATGCTGTTTTCCTCTGCAATGTCTGCGCGCTTCTTCTCTTTTTCGGCACGGTTCCTCTCCTCAGCTGCCTGCTTCTCCGCTTCATTGGCACGGACATTCGCTTCATCGGCCCTTTGCTTCTCTAAGGCCGTATTCCTCCGCTCGGCCTGTATGTCCATTTTTTCCATGTTTTCAAATAGCTCGCCCATCTTCTTTTCCCTCACCTTGTCAGTCAGTCTCTCCGTCTCCGGCACAGGTACATTCATCTTTAGCAAAAACGCCCGCAGCACATTCGCGATGATATTCACCAGATGCTCCGGTGAGTCCTTTAGAATCTCTTCAATCTCTTTGCCGGGCAGCTGGCGGAAATTCACGATGTCCTCGGCTGTCTGCAGCTTGTTGATCATCATTACGAGACTTATCTCGTCCTTTTTCTCCATCAGCATCTCGTTGCTGTAGTCCCGCAGCGGCACCAGATAATACTCGAAATTCGGAAGATATTTTTCGAAAATGCTTCCCTCACGGATACGGCTGCGGAAATCCCGCGGGACATTCCAGCTCTTTGCACCCTCATAGTATATGATTGGCAGAATGGGCGGATACAGAAAATCCTCCCGCTTCGCCATGCCTTTTTGGATGCTCTCCGCCTCTTTCTCATAAGTCTCCCAGATATAGACCATGTAGCGAAACACCTGCATGCACACATTATAGTCCGGCGCTGTCTTGTGCTCTATCAATGACACTAGGAAGAACGGGGCGCTCCCGCCACCCACATGTACGCGCTTTACCCTGTCAGAATTGCGTTCTTCCGCAAACAATGTCACATACTGCTCCGACACGTCCTCGATGTCCTCAGGGCGGATGCCTTTCATGTAGGGCAGATCGACATAGTCCCGCAGGAACTGGGAGCATAATGTGTGGTCGTCAAAGATGACCTTGCCGCCGCTGTCCCTGACCTGAGAGTTCAGCACTATGTCCTTTGGCTCTGCCACCTTGTGCAGCGCCTGTGTGGCCGGAACCATCGATGTCCTCTTCTTCGCTTTTTTTACCCTTCTCTTTTTCGTCCGTTTCATACATACCTCCTGTCTTTTCCGGCAGGCAGATGGGAAACAGACGGCTTAAGCCTCTCCGCGTCTGCCTGCTCTCTGATGATGAATGGGTTACTTCAGGCAAAACGCCTAGATCAATGCCACAGGGCAGAAAGCTTTGGGACTACCAGCATCTGCCCTCATGAAAAATAGATTTTCTGAAGTGATTTCATCATAACATATGCGGGGATGGATTGCAATAAGATTTTCTGTTACATAGGGACAACTGCGTCATCGGCGCTGGCATCGTGGTCACAAGGGACATCCCCGCTGACAGTTCAGGCGGCGTTCCATACCGCCGCCTGATCATAAGTCCTAATCCTCCGTCACCGCTCTTACCAGCTGCCATGCAATGCTGCCCTCCCGCAGCAGCCCCGGGGCATCCTCAAGCTTCACCCACTCCGCGGCATCCACTTCCCCCGACAGCACAAAATCCGCTTTTTCAGCCACAGCCCTGAATCCAAGCATCAGCATCTCCTTTTTCTCATAGGGGTAGCTTTTCACGAACTCTACGGATTTTACTTTCAGCCCTAATTCCTCGCCCACCTCGCGTATCACCGTCTCCTCTGCGGATTCTCCGAGCTTCATGATTCCGGCGACGCATACGTGGTTCGTCTGGGAGACATAATTCTGCCGCAGCAGCGCTATCTCGCCGCATTCATTTACCACTGCGGCGATGATGCTGGTGGTGAACATGTCCCACAGGGGCACTTCGCACTGCGTGCAATAGGGTATCAGCCCCTCGTCTCCAATCTGTTTTCTTTCTGCCTTTTTCCCGCAATGGGGACAATACTGAAAATGCATATAGGCTCCTTCGCTATCTGTCGAAGCTTCTCAGATATACCACATTCCCGTCAGGGTCGTAGAAGCTCATGTTCACCGCTCCCCATGGACGTTTTGTCGGTTTTTCGATTATTTCTACTCCTAATCTTAAAACCTTCTGGTACTCCCTGTCCATATCGTCCACGGTGAAGGCGATACAGATATTTTGGTTATTGTTGTTTTTTGCCGAGCCATCATTGTAGATGGTCAGCATGGTCTCTTCCGCAATGATTGTCTGATGCACTTCGTCCCTGCTGCCGTTCTCTGTTTCCAGCAGGGCTTTGTAGAAATCAGCCAATGCGATGACGTCATTTGTCAGTAGCCCAACCTCTCCCAAGCGCATATGTGCCTCCCTTCTGTCCTTACTGTTTCGCCGGATTCGGGCATGTGATGATCCAGGTAAAGCCGAAGCGGTCTTTCGTTATGGAGCCGCATCCGGCATCGTCCGGTTCCGGGTGGGGCCTTAATGGCGTGAGTATAGTTCCGCCTTGTGCCAACGCGGCTATGGCGTGCAGGGCTTTGGCCTCTGAGTCCATGTGAATCATCAGTTTTATGTCTGTGTTCACCTCCGCAGAGGCAAAGGCGTCTCCTGCCGCCATGTGGGTGCTGCCGATGGCAAATTCCACGTGCATGACCTTTCCAATCTGCTCCGGCGTCATGTCAAAATTTTCATAAAACCTGCCCTTTCCTCGCTTGTCTGTTTTGTGGCTCGAATCAATTGAGTGTCTTTGCATCATGCCACAGCGCTTGAAACGCGCTGATTTGAATCAGCGCCAACATTCCAAATAGCATTTTTACCTCGCAAGCGTTTTCGCACAGTCTGACGGCTGCCGGAATATAATATAGGGAAAGACCCCAGCCGGAGGTGGGCCATGGCCATTACATCTTTGGATATCTTAAACCTCTCACATTCCCTCAAAGATATCTGCGAGGTGAACTGCAATACGCCGGAATGTCTCTCCCAGACCCTGAAGCTTCTGATGCAGTACAATCTGATTCAGGCCAACCTGCAGTTCAGTAAGCAGTTCGGGCCGCCCTGCCTTCCCACAGTCTGTCCGCCTGCCCAGGCCTTGTCTACGCCATCGGCTCCTTCGCCGACTCCTTCATCGGCTCTTTCAGGCCCTGCCGCGTCCCAGGCCGCTGCTTCCAGGCCTGCCGCCCCCGAAACTCCAGGTACGTCCACGCCCGCGCTCTCCGCCCCAAATCCGGCTCCGGCTTCGAATCCCGATACCCCTCCTCAGAGGCCTCCCATCCGGCTGGACATTGGCGATCCGTTCCTGGCTGACTATGAAAAATAGACAGGTCAGCCATACCGGCAAAGGGCGATGCTGTACCCCTCTATGCCGTCATGTTCCTCCCACAGCAGACGCTTCCCATCCAGCCGGACAGTCGTCATTTGCGCTTCTCCACGGGCTGAAGCCATCCCCCGCGGAACCAGCGTCCTGCCCGGGCCGCTTCCGTTTTTTGACGCCGCAGCCTTTTCGGACAGGTTTTCGGGATATACGTCCTCTCCGGGCAGGAGGTCCGCACTCAGCGTCGCCGCGATGCCTTTTCCGGTCAGCTTCCCATAGGCCTCCTTCCTGGCCCACAGCCTGTAGAACAATCCTTCCCGCTTCTCCCGTTCCTCTCCTGCCTGCTCCAGCGCTGCCGCTTCCCGCTCCGAAAAGAATCGCCTGGCAAGCTTCTCCACGTTCTTTCCGCAGTGCTGCTGGATGTCCGCCCCGATTTCCTCCGAGGAGATGACGCAGAGGACATAGCCCCCGGAATGGGACAGGTTGAAATAGAAGGGCAAATCCCTGAAATAAGGCTTCCCTTCTTTCCCATAGACATAGGCAAGGGACACCGGCGGTTTCCCATCCAGGCTCTCCAGTAATTGTTTGACGGAATATCGTTTTATTCCGATATTATCTCCGGACACAGCCGCCACCGCCTCCCGCACCCCAATCTGCAGCAGCAGCCCCGCACCCAGGCTGGCAGCCCGCGCCCGGCCCGGCCTCATGCGCCGAGCCTTCTCCCCGCGCTCTTCATCCACACGCAGAAAAGCCCTCGCAAGAAGGGCTTCTCCGTTTTCCGCATCCATGAATTCCTCTATATCCAGAAGATACCTCGCAACATACATCTCCGACTCCGTCAATGGCCCAGCACCCCGATGCATGAATCCTTGCGCAGTCAGCCCTGGCTGTCCACCCCATTACCGCGTTGTCGTCAGTCGCCGACGCCTTGTGCTCGCTTCCTTCCTCCGCCTTGTCCTGGCACGGACATCAAGCGCCGATTGCTCGGGAATTCGCGCATCAACATACCGGGAACCGTCATAAAAGTTCCTTACTCCGCCACCTGCAGATGCAGCTCCTCCAACTGCTTTGCATCCACCGTGCCGGGAGCCTCGGACATGAGGCAGGAGGCATCCTTGATCTTCGGGAAGGCGATTACATCCCGGATATTGTCCGTCTGGGCCAGCAGCATCACGAACCGCTCCAGTCCGATGGCCAGGCCCGCGTGGGGCGGCACGCCGTATTTGAAAGCGTCTATCAGGAAACCGAACTGCTCATGGGCCTGCTCTTTCGTAAAGCCCAGAGCCTGGAACATCCTCTCCTGGATGTCATCCTGGAAGATACGGACACTCCCGCCCCCCAGCTCCATGCCATTGACCACGATATCATAGGCTTTCGCCCGCACCTTCCCCGGATCCGACTCCAGAATCTCCAGATCCTCCTCCATGGGCATGGTGAACGGATGGTGCATGGCCACGTACCGCTCCTCCTCGTCGCTCCACTCGAACTGAGGGAACTCCGTCACCCAGAGGAAATTGTACTGGTTGGGGTCCAGCATCCCGAGCTGCCTTGCCAGCTCCACCCGCAGAGCCCCCAGCACGGACCACACCAGCTTCAGCTTATCCGCCGCGAAGAGGAGCAGGTCTCCCGGCTCTCCTGCCATGGCCGCCACCAACTCTTTCAGCTCTTCCTCTGTCATGAATTTGGCAAAGGAGGACTTGTAGCTTCCGTCCGGCAGCACTGCCAGATACGCCAGCCCCTTCACGCCGTAGCCCTTGGCGAACTCCACCAGAGCGTCAATCTTCTTCCTGGGCATCTCCGCCTGGCCCTTCACATTGATGCCGCGGACGCTCCCGCCCGCCTCCAGCGCGCCTGTGAACACGCCGAAGCCGCAGCCCTTCACCGTTTCCGACACATCTGTCAGTTCCATGCCGAACCTGGTATCCGGCTTGTCGGAGCCGAAACGGTTCATGGCCTCGTCCCAGGTCATGCGCTTCAGAGGCAGGGGCACCTCCAGGCCCACGGTCTCCTTGCAGACTTTCGCCACCATCCGCTCGGTGACGTCCAGCACGTCCTCCTGGTCCACGAAGGACATCTCCAGGTCGATCTGGGTGAATTCCGGCTGCCTGTCCGCCCGCAGGTCCTCGTCCCGGAAGCACCTGGCAATCTGGAAATACCTGTCGTACCCGGAGCACATCAACAGCTGCTTGAAAATCTGGGGCGACTGGGGCAGGGCATAGAAGCAGCCCTGGTGGATGCGGCTGGGCACCAGATAGTCCCTGGCCCCCTCCGGGGTGGACTTGTTCAGGATAGGGGTCTCCACCTCCAGGAATCCCTCCTCCTCCAGGAAGGCATGGACAGCCGCCGTCATCCGGCTGCGCAGCATCAGGTTCCTCTGCAGGTCCGGCCTGCGAAGGTCAAGATAACGGTATTTCAAACGAAGTTCTTCTTTCGTCCGTGAATTCTCTTCCACAGGGAAAGGCGGCGTCTCCGCCTCGGACAGAATCCTCAGGCTCTCCGCCCGGACCTCGATCTCCCCGGTGGCCAGGTTCGCGTTCACGGCCCCGGCCCGCTTCTCCACCCTGCCCGTCACGGCGGCCACGAACTCGCTGCGCAGCCTCTCCGCCTTGGCGAAATGCTCCGCCCCGCAGTCCGCCTCCTCGAAAATCACCTGCAGGATGCCTGCCCTGTCCCGGAGGTCTACGAAGATGATGCCTCCCTTGTTGCGCTGCTTCTGGACCCAGCCCATGACCGTGACCTGTTCCCCGATGTTCGCCGCGGAAAGCTCCCCGCAGCGGTGCGTCCTCCTCAATCCTTTCATTGACTCTGCCATTTCATTTCCTCGATTTCTGTCCTTTTTTCTTGCAGGACGTTCTTATTTTTATGTTTTTTCGGCAATCCGTTTTTCACCCGCAGATTCGGCGTTCCAGCAGACAAAGGTACTCTGTGGTGCCCTCTTCCAATTTCTTTGTATCGGTCCTGTAAAAGCCATGGCGCTGATAAAAGCGGATGGCATCCTCATTCTTCTCAAGGGCCCACAGGAAGCTTACGGAGAATTGATTTACTGCAAATTCTATCAGCTCCGCACCTATGCCCTGCCCCTGGAAGAACCAGTCCACATACAGCTCCCTGATCTCCGTGCCCTCCACATGGATCATCCCCTTCACAATCCCGTCGTCATAGACCCATATCTGTGAGAGGATATCAGGCGCCCCGTATTCTTCCGCCACCGACAGCACCTGCAGTTCCCCGAAGGAATAGGCATCGTTTCGGAAAATAGGGCGATACTTTATCCGCTTCACGAAAACCAGGATCTCCGCAATCCTGGAGAGGTCCTGAGCCGTTGCCCTTCGTATGTTCATTTCTTCCCTCCAGCTCCCCAGTACCCCGGCGCATGAATCCTTGAACAATCAGTTCTTCAAAGCTTCCTTATAGAACTCCAGGAACTCCCCGTACCCTTGTGCCGTCAACTGCTCCTTCTGGAACTTCTTGTTCTTGTTCATGCGGGCCACCAGCACCTGCTGCCCCTGGGCCCTGGCCTCCTGGGCTTTTGCGATCACATCGCACAGGGCCTGTCCTTCCACGCCCTTCTCCACCAGATAGGCCACCCTCTTCGGCGCATCCGGCACCCGGAAACCGCTTTCCGTCAGCAGCAGGATGATTCTTTCAAAACCGATGGAGAATCCGCAGGCCGGCACCTCCTTGCCCGTGAACTTCCCCACCATGGCGTCATACCGCCCTCCGCCGCCGCAGCTGCCCCCGAACTCCGGGATGGCGATCTCGAAGATCGTACCCGTGTAATAGGACATGCCCCGCACCAGCGTGGGATCGAAGACGGTCTCGAACCCTGTCTCCTTGGTGGCCTGTACGCTGTCGATGATCTCCCGCAGCCCCTCCGTGACGGAAGCGTCCATCACGCCGGAAAGCGCCTCCCCCAGATAGGCCACGCCGTCCTCCGCCTTCTCCAGGTTCTGATATAATTCCAGATATTTATCTACGGTATTCCCGTCAAATCCGTTCTCCAGAAGTTCCGCCCTCACGCCCTCCAGGCCAATCTTGTCCATTTTGTCCAGGGTGATGAAGACATTGTCGTAAGCCTCCTCCGGAAAACCGCTGTAGGCCGCCATGGCCTTTAAGATCCTTCTGTCGTTTATCCGTATCTCGAAGCCCCTGAACCCAAGCTTTGTCAAAGTGGTGGTGGTGGCCAGGATCAGCTCGATTTCCGCCAGGTTGGAGGGCTCTCCGAAGATATCGATGTCGCACTGCATGAACTGGCGGAAACGCCCTCTCTGGGGCCTGTCCGCACGCCACACATTGCCGATCTGGAGAGCCTTGAAGGGGGAGGGGAGCTGGGCGGCATTGTTGGAATAATACCGCACCAGGGGCACGGTCAGGTCATAGCGCATCCCGAAGTCCACCACGTCCTCCTCTTCCTGTGCCTGGGCCACATTCAGCTTCTCCCCGCGCTTCAGGACCTTGAATATCAGTTTTTCGTTATCTCCTCCCTGTTTGTTCGTCAAATTCGCGATATTCTCCATACAGGGGGTCTCTATGGAGGTGAATCCGAATCTGCCGTAGGTCTCCTTAATCACGCCGATCACATAATCCCTTATCCGCATCTCCTCCGGCAGAATATCCCTCATGCCTGTCACAGGCTTCTTGCTAAGCGCCATACTTCCCGTCGGACCGCTTTCATCCGACCTCCTCCTCTCTGTTTTCCTTATCCGGGGCACTCCCCCCCACAGGCCCCGCTTTCCGGGCCTTTTATACTGCATACCGCTGAATACTGCCTAATGCAATCATGCGATTGAACCGGTCAGCGTTATGCAGTCTGATTTCACGGCAAGTGAAATCGTTAAGCAGTATATCTTATCCATGATATCTTTTTTGGCGGTGGCTGTCAAGAAATATGTCCGCCGGAAAACGTGACCTCCCGTCCGGTATCACACGATGACGGAATATATCGTTCTTCCCTCCGCCACGCTCCTCTTTCCGGTATACTCCTCTCCAATCCTCTCCCGCCCGTCATTGAAACAGAACGTCAACAGCCAGCCCTGCTCCTGCCCTCTGCCCTCCATATATGCCGACAACTGGGCCAGTCCTTCCGAAAATCGTTTCGGGCCATGCCACACCTTCAGCTCCAGAATATATTCCCGCTTGCCGTAGAAGACGACGATGTCCATCCTGGCGCTGTCCCTGGTCTCCGGCTCCACCACATAATGTCCCGTACCGTTGATGATCGGCTTCAGGAAAGCCAGGAACAGCAATCTGCCCTGTCGCTCCAGGAACGCGTCATCCCTCTTCCTGTATTCCGCGTCCATAAAATCCCGGAACCCCAGCAGAATCCCCTCCATGTCCAGGCTTCCCTCTTCGGTGACAAAGCGGCTTCTCGGTATGGGGAGCCTGCGCTGTTCCATCAGCATTCCGGCAATCAGGTGGTCGTAGATATAGATTTCGAAAATGATATTGGATATCTTACAGATTCCATCCTCCTCCGCAAGGATGCCGAATGTCACGCCGAGATCGATTTCCGGGTTTGACAGCTTATAGGGAATCTGCCTGCCCTCCAGCAGGATTCCTTCCACAAGCCTTCTGAACCTGTCATTATTCTCAATGTTCTTGACCACATCGTCGAACAGCGTGTTCGTGCCCTTCAGGATCTCCCGCACCGCTGTGCGTATGCCCTCTTTTGTCCAATATTCCGGAAGCTCCACGATTTCCGGAAGCCTCTCGTCCAGCCAGAGGCAGATCAGGCTGACCAGGAAGGGATATCCTCCGGTGTACCTGTAGATTTCCTCCGCCATCCCCTCCGCCTCGAGAGAGATGCCCTTTTCCGCTCTGTACTCCCGAAGCATGGAACAGATCTCCGGGACGGACAGCCTCATGTCCACCGGGAAATCCACCGCCACGTTCCAGGGCGAATTATACTTTCTCTCTTCGTCCGGCCGATATTTTATCTTCAAATTTTTGATATCGTAGACACCCGCAAGGATCACGCTCTTGAAAGTGACTGTCCCGAACGCCCGCTCCAGATACAATTCCCGCAACAGCCCCAGGAAATTCAGGAACATCTGATTATCCGTGCTTTTGTCCACCTCATCGATGAACAGGAGCACCTCCCTGTCAGCCTGGGCACAGAACGCCGTGATGCGCTCCTTTAAGGTGTCCAGGTTCTCTTCCGGTGCAAAAGTATCCCACAGCTTTCCCTGAGCCTCATGGTAGCCGGACATCCGAAGCCCTCTTGCGAATCTGGAACAAATCCTGCGGACAAAAGTGTCTTCTGTCCCAAAGGCCTCGCTCCCCATTCCCTCGAAGCTGGTATTGATTACGATATACCGCTCTTTCAGCCGTCTCCACAACAGCATGAGCGTTGTCGTCTTTCCGTACTGCCTGGCACGGTTCATGACAAAATAGGAATCCTGCTCAATCAGGCGCACAATCCTGTCAATTTTGTCCGATGTGTCGGCCATAAAGTGCTTTTCCGGAATACATGTCCCCGCAACATTGAATCTCCTGTCCATACGGCTCTCCCTAACCCAATCCCCGGATGCCCCGGCGGAACTGTCCGGCCCTGTCAATCCCTCCGGAACAGGTCCCTGGTGTACACCTTGTCCGCCACCCTGTCCAGGCAGACGTCATAGCGGTTGGCGATGATGCAGTCCGACAGGCGGAAGAATTCCTCCAGGTCGTTCACCACCAGGCTGCCGAAGAAGGTGCTCCCGTCCTCCAGGGTGGGCTCGTAGATCACGATGTTCGCGCCCTTCCCCTTGATGCGCTTCATGACCCCCTGGATGGAGCTCTGGCGGAAGTTGTCGCTGTTGCTCTTCATGGTCAGGCGGTAGACGCCTACAGTCGTAGTCCTCTCATAGGAGCGGTCATAGTCCAGCCGTCCCGAATAAGAGTAATACCCGGCCTTCTTCAGCACCTGGTCCGCCACGAACTCCTTCCTGGTGCGGTTGGACTCCACGATGGCCTCGATCAGGTTCTCCGGGATATCGCTGTAATTGGCCAGAAGCTGCTTGGTGTCCTTGGGCAGGCAGTAGCCGCCGTAGCCGAAGGAAGGATTGTTGTAATGGTCCCCGATCCGGGGATCCAGGCACACGCCCTCTATGATCTGCCTGGCGTCCAGCCCCTTCACCTCCGCGTAGGTGTCCAGCTCGTTGAAGAAGCTCACCCGCAGGGCCAGGTAGGTATTGGCGAAGAGCTTCACCGCCTCCGCCTCCGTACTCCCGGTGAGGAGGACCGGCACGTCCTCCTTCAATGCCGCCTCGGACAGAAGCCCCGCGAAGGCTTCGGCCCGGGCTCTCGTCCCTTCCTTTTCCGCATCATATCCCACGATGATCCTGGAGGGGTGCAGATTGTCGTACAGCGCCCTGGTCTCCCGCAGGAACTCCGGGCTGAACAGGATGCGGTCCGTCCCCTTCCGCGCGTTCAGCTGGGCCGTATATCCCACCGGGATGGTGGACTTTATCACCACCGTGGCCCGTTCGTTGGCCTTCAGGGCCGCGTCCACCACGCCCTCCACCGCCGATGTATCGAAGTAGTTGGTCCTGCTGTCATAGTTGGTGGGAGCCGCCACCACGATGATGTCCGCGTCCCGGTAGGCATTGTCCGCGTCCGTGGTAGCCGTCAGGTGCAGCTCCCTGTCCCGCAGATACTCTTCCAGCTCCTTATCCTTGATGGGCGAGCGCCTCTCATTGATCAGTTTCACCTTTTCAGGAAGGATATCCAACGCCGTCACTGTATTCTCCTGGGCCAGCAGCACCGCCAGCGACAGGCCCACGTAGCCTGTTCCCACAACCGTAATATTCATATCCGTCCGTTCCTCCTGCTTCTATAATCTATAGATTCCAACATTATATCACAAGAGAAAATCAAAGTCTACTCTTCCTTCCGATATCCGGCCTTGCGGTAGAAGGAGGTGGAGGGCATGTTGCACTGCCTGGCCGCCTCCTTCCCGGATATCTCCTTCGCGGCCCACCTCCCGCGGATCTCCTCGAAATTCTCCGGCAGGGGCTTCTCGGGCCTGCCGAAGCGCACGCCCCGGATCTTCGCGGCCTCGATGCCCTCCCGCTGCCTCTCGCGGATGTTCTTCCGCTCGTTCTCCGCCACGAAGGACAGCACCTGCAGCACGATGTCGCTCAGGAACGTCCCCACCAGATCCTTCCCCCGCCTGGTGTCCAAAAGCGGCATGTCCAGCACCACGATGTCCACCTTTTTCTCCTTGGTCAGGACTCTCCACTGCTCCAGCACCTCCCCGTAGTCCCTGCCTAGACGGTCGATGCTCTTGATATAGAGCAGGTCGTCCGGCCGGAGGCGCTTCAGGAGCTTGCGGTACATAGGCCGGTTGAAGTCCTTGCCGGACTGCTTGTCCACATAGATGTTCCGCTCCGGCACCTGTACCCCGCTCATGGCGATCATCTGCCTGTCCTCATTCTGTTCCTTTGTGCTCACCCGCACATACCCGTATCGGTCTCCCATACACTTCTCGCTTCTCCTTTGTATTCGTGCAGACCCTTTCCGCGGCAGCCACGCGGGAAGGCCTTATGATATAAAAAGGACAACCGTTAACCGATTGCCCCTTTTACCCCTATTCTGCATGTTTACGTCCACCACGGCAGAAGCCCTGACGATCCGTTGCCATACCGTATATACTACCCTTTTCCCGGCCGTGAATCAAGTCCCTTTTCGGACAAATTCTGCTTGACATGTGTCTAAAAGCCAAGGTATGCTAAATATGTAAATTTTCTTTTCTAATTCACGAATCGGCGAAAGGAAGGGACGACTATGAAGACCAGAATCTATCAGGATGGGAAATCCATCCGCATCCGGGTGGCATCGGACGCCACCCCCCAGGAGACCTGCGCAGCCCAGGAGCTGGGCAGCTATCTGGAGCGGATGACCTCCGCGGCCTTTGACGCCGCGGAGGCGGATTATGACGGGCCTGTCATCGCAATCGGGAGAGCCGCGGAAAGGTACGGCGTATCCTTTGACGGGGGGGACGACGACTTCCTCCTGAAAACCGTTGGGGAGAATCTGTGCATCGCAGGCGGCAAGCGCGGCGTCATCTACGGCGTGTACGAGGTCCTGGAAAGGCTGGGCTGCCGTTTCTTTACCGCCACCTGCGAGAAAGTGCCCTTTGCGGACGAGCTTGTGCTGGAGGAACTGGACGAAGCCCACAGTCCGGACTTCACATACAGGGAGCACAATTATTACGAGCCCCGGGTCTATGCGAAGTTCGCCGTCAAGTCCCGCCTCAACGGCCAGCAGCATCCCATCAGCGAGAAATACGGCGGGCATATCCAGTATTCCTGGTTCGTGCATTCCTTTGAGAATATCGTCTCCCCGGAGGAATACGGCGAGACCCATCCCGAATACTTCGCCATGGACAAGGAGGGCGTCCGCATGCTCACCCCCTATAAGAACCAGCTCTGCCTGAGCAACCCGGAGCTGGTGCCCATCGCGGTGGCCGCCGTGCGAAAGAACCTCACGGAGCACCCGGAGGCGGAGATCGTCTCCATCTCCCAGAACGACTGGAGCCTGGACTGCCAGTGTCCCGAGTGCCGCCGCATCAATGAGGAGGAGGGCGCGTCCTCCGGCACGCTGATCCGCTTCGTGAACGCCGTCGCCGAAGAGCTGGAGCCGGAGTTCCCCAGGGTGACCTTCGACACCCTGGCCTATCAGTACACCAGGAGCGCCCCCAAGGTAAGGCCCCGCCACAATGTGTGCGTGCGCCTGTGCTCCATCGAGTGCTGCTTCGCCCACGCCTTCGAGGAGTGCTCCAGAGAGCGGAACATGGCATTCGTAAAGGACATCCGGGACTGGCACGGGACCGGCGCGCAGCTCTATATCTGGGACTACACCACCTGCTTCAACTACTATCCCACGCCCCATCCCAACTGGCGCTCCCTGCAGCCCAACATGCGCCTGTTCCGGGAGAACGGCGCCAAGGGCGTCTTCGAGCAGGCCTGCGGCGCGCTGCGGGGTTCCACGGACCTGAATGAGCTGCGGGCCTATCTCATCTCCAAGCTGCTGTGGGACGCGGATACCGATGTAGACCGCCATATGGAGGAATTCACGGATTACTATTACGGGGAGGGCGGGAAATATATCCGGCAGTACATCCGTCTCCTCTGCGATACCGCCAGAAAGGAAGACGACCACGTAGGCTTCAATGACAAGCCTCTGCACAGATTCCTGGACGAGGCTTATCTGGATCAGTACGACACCCTGTTGTCCCAGGCCAGGGAAGCCGTAAAAGACGACGCCATACGCCTCTGGCGGGTGGAAAAGGCCCGTCTCTCCATCCGCTACGTGCGGCTCATGCGGGGTTTCCTGTTGAAGCAGGAGCTGCCGAAGGAGGAGCTGAACCGCTTCTTCTCCGACTGGGAAAGCTTCGGGCTCACCCGCATGGAGGAATGGTGCAGCCCGAATACCACCCGCAAGGCCCTGCTGCGCGGGAAGCCTGTAGGGGCGATGCTATACTCCTACTGGGCCGACGAGGGGCCGGAGGAGCTGTAAGCTGTAGTACATGGCCCCACATTCCATGTAGATTGCCAATGTCAGACGGCTGGCGCACAACTGTGCCAGCCGTTTCCTTTAAGGCTGATGGAGTCCAACAGCCGGTCCACCCTGTCCCGCTCTTCCGCATCTACCCGCATCTGATATTTCCCTCAAGATACGGTTTTTCATATTCAGGAGATTGGTCAAAAAATGTTGTATAGACCGCCGGATTGCCAGAACTGATGACATCATGAAGGAAGAAGGCAAAATGAATCAGTGTCTGTGAGGAATCAGAATTGATTTCAGCGCTTCCTTATGTTATAGTATCCTTAGATGGAAAAATATGGTAGAAATACGTTTTGAAAGGAAAGGGTGGAAATGAAAAGAGTCTTATCAGCCATTGCGTTTGTATCGATTGCCATGATAACAGGCAGCATTGTCTCCTATGCGGTGAACAGAAGTTCCGTGGAAGTCCCGGACGAGGCACAGGAGAGACAGGCAATCTTTTCCTGCACGGTTTCCGGATGTACACAGACGGAGGCGCATATGCATGGCCTCTGCGGCATCAACGGCTGTACGCTCACAGGCGAGCACAGCCACGGCAGATGCAGCATTGCGGGATGTACCGAAACGGCAGCGCACATGCATGATGGGGCGCACTACTATCCGCACACCGATGACGACGGCCATGGGTATCATAACTGCGGTTTGCCGGGGTGCAGCCTGGAAACCGTTCACACACATGGGACCTGCGGCATCGACGGCTGTACCATGACAGGCGCGCACAGCCACGAAAAATGCAGCATTGCGGGATGTACCGAGACAGAAGTTCACATGCACGACGGGGTGTACTGCTATCCGCACACCGCTGACGATGGCCATGGGTATCATAACTGCGGTTTGCCGGGGTGCAGCCTGGAGGCCGTTCATACACACGGGGCCTGCGGCATCGACGGCTGTACCATGACAGGCGAACACAGCCACGGCAGATGCGGCATTGCGGGGTGTACCGAGACAGAAGTGCACATGCACGACGGGGAATACTGCTATCCGCACACCGCTGACGATGGCCATGGGTATCATAACTGCGGTTTGC
>NZ_CAPDXS010000005.1:0-22975 GCF_948601915.1 uncultured Acetatifactor sp.
ACCCTTAGCAGGGGCGCCTCTTCGGCCTCTTGAGTATTTCTCCTTAATCCGAACTGATACTGCCGATATGCTGTTTTTGTCACTCTGTGTGGCACAAGTCTCATTATACATAAAAGGGCTTCACTTGTCAATTACTTTTTGAATGTTTCTGGCAATTTGTTTCTGGCAGCTTCCCCTTGAAGCCCTCTTTTCAGCCTTCCGATTTGTCCCGGCGATATTCCTGCGCCGCCGTCTCATACAAATCGTTCCCCGCGGCATCCATCACTACGATGACGGGAAAATCCCGCACCTCCAGCTTTCGGATAGCCTCCGTCCCCAAATCTTCATAGGCAATCACTTCTGACGCAAGAATGGAACGGGAGAGCAGCGCGCCCGCGCCGCCCACCGCCGCAAAATAGACCGCGCCGTTGCGCACGACGGCATCCTTCACTGCCTGAAGCCGCTTTCCCTTTCCTATCATTCCCTTCAGCCCCAAATCCAGGAGTGTAGGAGCATATCTGTCCATACGGCTGGCTGTGGTAGGGCCGGCAGAGCCGATTGGCCTTCCTTCCCTTGCCGGGGAGGGGCCCATATAATAAATCACATTGTCCTTGATGTCCAAAGGCAGCTCCTCCCCTCGCTCCAGCGCTTCATGCATCCTTTTATGGGCGGCATCTCTGGCTGTGTAGATGGTTCCTGTCAGATATATGTAATCCCCGGCCCGAAGAGAAGCTGCCGTCTCCGCCGACAATGGTACTGTAATGTGTCTTTCCATTTCTGTTTCCCCTTCTATATCGTCCTTACTGCGTGGCGGTTCACATGACAGCAGATGTTCACTGCCACAGGGAGCCCCGCTATATGTGTGGGATAGGTGTCGATATTCACCGCAAGCGCCGTGGTGCTCCCTCCCAGGCCTCCCGGCCCAATACCGGAACGGTTGATTCTGTCCAGCAGTTCCTGCTCCAGTCTGCATACATACGGTATCTTTGAACGCTCGTCTACCGGACGGGTCAATGCCCGTTTTGCCATCAGGGCACATTTCTCAAAGGTCCCTCCAATTCCCACCCCCACCACCATGGGCGGGCAGGCATTCGGTCCCGCATCCTCCACGGCCCTCAGCACGGCCGCTTTGACCCCTTCAATGCCGTCAGCGGGCTTAAGCATGAACACACGGCTCATATTCTCGCTCCCAAAGCCCTTTGGCGCCACTGTAACCTTCACCTTATCCCCGGGCACTATGGCATAGTGTATGACAGCCGGCGTATTGTCCCTGGTGTTTTCCCGTTCTATCGGATCCCCGACCACTGACTTGCGCAGGAAGCCCTCCGTATATCCCTGCCTGACTCCCTCGTTTACGGCCTCCTCCAGCACGCCTCCCTCAAAATGCACTTCCTGTCCCACTTCCATAAATACCACAGCCATGCCCGTATCCTGACAGATGGGGATCATGTCTTCCCCTGCTATCCGCATGTTCTCCTCAAGTTGTCCCAGTATCTGACGCCCCAGCGCGGACGCCTCCCGACCTGCCGCTGTCCGCATGGCACACTTCATATCTTCCGAAAGGAAATGATTCGCCTCTATGCACATTTCCTTTATATTCTCCGTAATCTCCGAGACGTCCAATGCTCTCATATCCGCTCCTTTATTTCCCGCAGCGCTTCAGGCTCCTTGCCCGCCGCACTATTCCACAATCGTCCTCCTGATGTTTTCCAGCTCTTCCTGGGTGGGACTTCCCGTCTTCCAGTTGATGCTCTGGCCGTCGTCCACATATCTGGGAATCAGATGGAGATGGAAATGACGTACCGTCTGGCCTGCCGCCTCGCCATTGTTCTGCACCAGGTTCAGTCCGTCACAGCGAAGCTTTTCCACTAAAGTCGCAGCCATCTTCTGGGCCAGAACCATTACCTCCGATGCGCTCTCCCGGGGAAGGTCATATAGATTCTCAGCATGCTCCCTGGGCAAAATCAGCGCATGGCCCTTTGTGGCCGGCCCCAAATCCAGAATCACCCGGAAATTCCGGTCTTCATATAAGGTCTTCGAGGGAATCTCTCCGTTGGCAATCTTGCAGAAAATACAATTATCTTTCTTCATCTCTCCAGCACTCCTCTTCTTCGTATCTTTTCCACATGGAAATCACAATGGTTTCCCTTCAAAATCGAATATCTGATCCAGCGACCGCAAAAGCTTAAAGTCCCCTTTCGCCTTCATGGAGCCGGACATAAAGGCCCTCTGGAAGGTCATCCGTCCATTCACGATATCCTCCATGACCGCCTTCCCCATCTGCAGCTCTACATCCGGGCGGTCACAGGCTCCATAGTTGCACTCCAGCAAGGCGCCGTCAATGGACAAAATCAATTTTTTCTTCTTCTCTTCTATATCAATGGAATACTCCGCCCGGAATCCCGTCTGCGGCTTGAAGACCCTCTTCAGGGGCGCAAGGTATTCCTCCTCGTTGTCCTGCTCATCCTCACTGAGCATATCGCGGAACAGGCTGGTCAGTTCTTTGATGTCCTGCTTCTGGCGCTGTACATAGCTGTCGTCAGATACATACTGGGAGAGCTGCTCTGTCTCCTGCGGCGTCAGGTTATTGCTCTTGGGCACGGCAATTTTCTGCCTCACCGCCTGGTTGCTGGCCGGGAAGCAGGCAATATGCTGGTTTATGGAGCGGTACATATTCTCGGCTTTCTTTTCAATGATTTTAATGTACTGCTCATTCATTTCAAGCGTCACTGTATTTTCTATATAACCGCAGATGCCATTGCAGGGAAGGCCGCCCAGAATCTCCCATGCGGTAGACAGGTTGAGCTCTGCTTCACGCTCTCCGTAGGTGGTGGACATGACTACCGGGCACATGTAGATTTCCGCTATCTTCCCCTTGTCCCCGAACAGCCAGCAGGCATCCAGAAACTGCTGCATATATCCGCCGATACCGTACCACTCCACCGTAGTGGCGAGAATGATGCCATCCACGTTTTTCAGCGTCTGCGGCAATGTGGGTATGGCATTCTTGGCCTCATACAGATTATAGCGCGTGACATTGACCCGAAGCTCCTCCAAAATCTCCTGCATTTTGTTGATGACGAACAAAGTCGGGTCGTCAATAATGCCTCTGCCGCCGTAATAAATATTAATGTTCACAACCACACCTCACAATCCATTTTCCGTATAATCCCCCTGATGCCGCAGAATAGGCTTCAATCCGCCGGCCTCTGCCGCCAGCGCATGAACACGCACATGACGCTGGCGGCCACAAAGCCTGTAAGCAGTCCGCCCACATGGGCCGCATTGTCGATATTATGTCCTACAAAGCCGCTGTAGAGCGAATACCCTATCATCAGCAGTACCCTGACCGGTGTCACGTTCTCCATTCTCCTGCCAGAAAACAATACCATAGCCAGCAGCACTCCGTCAAGTCCGAACACTGCTCCGCTGGCCCCCAGGGAAGCTGCTGGGTCACGTTGAAGCGCTCTGGACGCAAGCGACAGCAGATTCCCTCCGATGCCGGAAAGGAAATACAATACGCCGTATCTGACATGGCCTACTTCCTTTTCAATCATGGAGCCGAGAAAAAACAGAATCAGCATATTATTGAACAGATGGTCTATCCCGCTGTGGAGAAACATCGACCACAAAATCCTGCCATACTCCCCCCACACCAGCACGCTATAAGCATCCAGCCTGCCCACACTGTACAGAAAATCGCCCGTAAAATGGCATGCGGCAAAGACGATGACGTTGACAGCCACCAAAGCTGTGCTCACGATGGGTTGAAATTTCAATGACTTCAGTGACTGCAAGGGCCTTCTTCCTCCTGAGCATCGCTCTCTTCCGTCAGAATGTTCTTTGGAATGCTCCTCTTCCATTGGAATGCTCCTCTTCCATTGGAATGCTCCTCTTCCATAGTATCGATTCTAGCACAGTTTCATGCGCTTTTCAATTAATATTGCCTTAACGGAAAATAAAAACCACCTTGCCGAATCTTATTTCATCCCCCTCCGCCAGTTTTTTCTTTTCGTAGGGACGCATCCGCTGGCCGTTCTGGAAGGTTCCGTTGGTAGAGTTCAAATCCTCCAGATAAGTATCGCCTTCCTCATTCGTGATGCGTGCGTGCATCCTGCTGACCGAAGCGTCCTGCAGCACCAAATCCACTTCCCCCTTTTTCTTTCCTACAGAAAGGCTCGGCTGTTCCAGGCTTAGAAAGAGCTTCCCCTCCGGCGTGAGCAGCCTGTGGGGCTGCTTAAGGGCCTCTGTCTTATCCTCAAAGAATAAGGTCTGTCCGTATGTTCCCTCATACTGGGTTTTCTCCGCCACCGCATGGCCCGTCATCTCCTGCTGCATGGATTGCCTGTAATCCTCCCTCAGCTTCTGGCTGCGGCTGCGTTTTCCCTCCAAAATGCCCCTGATGCCCTTTCTGCCTGCTTTCGGGGACTTTTCCTGCATCTGCGCCTCTTCCTCCCTGACGTCGATGACCGGGAGTGCGGAGGCTGCCGTCCCTCCCGCCTCTTCCACCCTGGATTCCCCCACCATGGTATACACCAGTTCCGGAAGCCTGGTATTCTCCAGACATTCCGCATCCTCGAAAATCTGGGCCTGTAGATAAATCTCCCCGTTCCGCTCCATCTTTTCGTACATGCGGTAGACACAGTCCACAAGCACTTCGTCATTGTAGTCGATATGTTCCACCCAGAACTCCATAAGCTTCATAAATCCCGATTCCCCCTCATAATACGGGATATACAGGAAGGAAAATACATTGTCTTCCAATTCCTGGAAAATCTGTTCCGGATACCAGATGATATTGTCTATATCCAGTAGGAAACGGCTCAGCTCCTGCCGGATATGCCGCAGACTCCACAGGAAATCCCTCACCCACTCTCTGGTGATGCAGCGGCCGCCATACAAAAGCGCCACATTCTGTCTGGAGGATATGTCATAGTAAAGATAGGCCTTCCCGTCGATGTAGCGCAGACTGCAGGGAAGTAGGCCGTTGATCTTGCATCTTCCGAGAATGCTGTATTGGTATCTCTTCTCCTCAGGCATCCTGTCAAGCAGGATTCTTTCGTAATTACAGTTCAGGCTTCTTACATACTCCACATTCAGCATCCTGCCCGTCACCTCCCTGTCTCTCCCCGGAACCTATGGCACAGACGGATGAATGTCACCGGCGAAAGACGGCTGTACCCGAAGCTTGCGCTGGTCTCCCATACATTGTCCCCATTCCAGAAATTCCATCCAGGCACCGGAAATGTCAGCCTCCCGGCCCCCTCCGCCAGGAAACGGTTCCTGTCCAGAGAGGCATCCAGCCTGGTAATCCTCCAGGCCGCATATTTCTCCCTGTACAGTTCGGACATCCGCACCTGTACCTTCTGCTCCAACTGTGCCGTATCTGAGGCCTCCGCAAGGCTCCCCCACAGAGCCAAAGCCCCTATATCCTGTTCCAGCAGACATCTGTCATATTGGAACAGCATGGTATAAATGACAAAAAGTATCGCGCCTGTCACCAAAGGCAGCACCAGCGCTGCCTCCACTGTAAAATACGCATTTCGCTCCCTCATCGCTCCTCCCTTCCATGCCCTTTAGGACATCCTCCGCTCCCCTTCTACAATCCCGCCACCAGAAACCACGCTGCCGCCAGAAACGGCAGAAAGGGAAGTCCCGTGTCCCTCCTGGCTCTGCGCAGCGCCAGCAGAGCCATGGCGCACAGGGAAATCAGGAACAGGCCAAGCCCAAACAGCAGCAGGCTCCTGTCACCGCCCAGCGGCATCCCCAGGCATGCCAGCACGATGCCGTCCCCATATCCTGCCTTTTTCGTGGCAAGGGCCGTCAGCAGAAGCAGCACGCCCGGCAATGCCCCTTTCAACATCTCAAGATATCCGCTTTGCCGGGACAAAGCCGCCCACATTGCAAGTCCCCCTCCCAATACAAGCATCCACACCGGCACTCTGCGAGTCCTCACATCCATGATACCCGCGGCCAAAAGCCAGCCTGTCACAAACAGCATACTCCACATATCCCTTATCCTCCACAGCGGCTGCAGGGCCCCAGGCCTGCCTGCTGCGCCTGTTCTATCGTCACGGATGTCACTGTCCTCCTCAGGCCGGAACATCCCCGGTTGTGATGGTACCGGTCTCCCTGGCTGGTAATGTATACAGTGGATGGCGGACTCCCGGAGGCACATCTGGAGCAGGGCTGGTATCTGCCTCCCCCCTGATTCCTGATATAGTCGATTAAATCAGAGGGGACTTCCCGTACAGAGAGCAGCAGATGCGTACAATCCGTGCTCATATGATACACGCTCCCGTTTTCCGTGACGTAGACTATCTGCGTCACCTCCCCGCCCTCCCCTTCACCGGACAGTCGATATCCGTTCCAGATATGCGCGTAATACCGGTTCGCCATTCGAAAAGGTGAAAATCGAATCAGGCTGCTCCATGGCGAGACCGAATATGTGACTACAATGTCGATTTCATCATTGGGCCCGAATATCTCGCTCTCCCAGAGCTGTAGGCCGGCAGCCCCATTCGTCAGCGGAGAGCCATTCAGATAATCCGCCCCTGCGGAGCTTATCACCTGCCCCTTCACATAGGTGGCAGAGACCGCCGTTCCAACCAAATCCCGCCACCAGCCGTCATTATTCTCCGGCACCTCCCCGCTGTCCAGCGCATAGCCGTACACGGACATCCTGCTCCCGATCTGCCACAGCGCCAGTTGCAGGTTCCCATGCAGACGAATCATCTCTATGGCGCATCCCAGGTTCAGGAAAAAGAAAAGGAACAGTGGAAGTACGATGGAGGCCTCCACAGTCATCCCCGCCTCCACTCCCCTGGAAAGCAAGGCGAACAGTGGTGTCCTCTCTATGAAACGGAACAGGACGGACGGGCGGCGTCTGCCGCCGTCCGGGGAAGTATCCGGATTCCGGGCCGAATCCGAAAAAAAGTCTTGATGTGTCGGAGAAGGTTTTCCTATTTTCGTTGAATGTATTGTCTGATTGCTGCCGTTCCATAAAAAGGACATCACTATCCACCTCGCTAATCCCTACTCGTAGTTTTTCTGTCTCGTTATGTCATACTGATAGCCATGGGTGCTCCCAATCCGTACATGAGCTTCTATTGCCCGGAAACAGCCGTCCAGCCGGAAGGCGGCATTCCCCGGCGTCTTCCTGATATCTGCCTCCACCATGTCCATGGCCCTGGCCGTAATCTTATCCGCATCGGAGAGCATCATGAAGATCCTCAGATAATCCTCATAGCCAAGCCCTTCCCCGCCCGTGGTCTCATCCCGCAGGCTGCCGTTCAGCGCCGCCGAAAGGCTGTAGTGCCAGCTCCCATCGTCTTTCAGGAGCGGCACCTTGCCCCCGGCCAGAAGGCTTTTGACGTCATATACGCTCTCCGCGTAAGCCCATGCCAGAAGTATCGCGCTTTCCAGCAGCGGGGTCAGCGCCGGAAGCGCAATTACGGTACACGCCGCCGCTGCCACCAGCCGAATCTCCGCCCGCTTCCTCTCATTGGACATCAGATACATGGCGTTGGCCCCTTCCCTGAGTATGCACAGACGGTTGACGACCCCTTTCAGGTTCTCCAGATCGCTCTCTTTGCCGGTTATCAGATATTCAATCTGATAGCGGAGCGCGTCCTCTTCATGCTCTCTCCCGTACCGTCCCATATACCGCAGAAGATATTCCTGAAAAAGGAACCTCTCCGCCATCTGTCCGGCTCCCTCCGCTTCCTCCCATGCCATGTTTCCCCGGTTGATCTGTCCCTGCCGCATCCTTTCCTGAACCAGGCTCCCCGTATGTATGATATTCGGAGAAACGCTGGCCTCATCTTCCAAAACCAGCCGCAATAGCCCCATTCTCTTCTTCGCCTCCAGCCCGTCCGTAGGGTTCCTGACCTCCGCCCTCTCCCATTGGTCTTCATTCACTTCCACCATCTGTCCATCGTATTTTTCCACCCATTCCCCAATCTCCTCGTCAAGCTCCTGCTTTCTGGCCTCCTCCTTCCCGTCTTCCAGGCCGTTTATCTCCACTTTCTGCATCCAGCCCTGTAGTTCCTGTAGCAATCCCAGGCCCACATCGGCCTTTACGGCTTCCACCGCGTCCGCGCGGAACGCTGCGCCTCCGTAATCCGTCAAAACGGATACCCCGATTAGTTCCGCGCACTCCACGGCAAGCCCCAGGAAATCCCTGTAGAGATAATCCGAAAGGAAGATATCGTCATAGTTTAAGTTCCCTGACAGATACCGCAGCAGATGCGCCTCCGTATTGGCCTTCGCGCAGGTGGCGGTCCCATAGGAGGAGTCGATGGCAAAGAGGTTGTACTGTTTCATCAGCTCCCGGTGATATTCCGCCATGATGCTCTGCAGACCGATGTCCGTCACGCACTCCGCCTCCAGCCTGGCCCCGTTTCTGCGCACACCGTCTATCAGCGTCAGAAACAGGGACAATATGACTGCCAGACACAGGGCAAGCGTTACGGTCAGGTACGCATTCCGCGGCCTCTCCCGAAATCCCTCCATGCCGCACATCACACAGTGCCCGTCTGTGAAGTGATTTTCTGGAACAGGCTGTTGATGATCTGTATAATCTGGCCCTTGAAGATAATGACCAGCCCCACCAGCACCACGATGATCAGAATGATTTCCACTGTTCCCATGCCGTCTTCCTCTCTGATGAACTCTCTCATTCCCTTTAACTGATTCAGCTTCATTTTTTCCTCTCTTTCCGCCGCAGGCGCGGCCAAATAAACATCGGTTACATATTTGAGAAAGCGGGAATCATGATAACTGCCATTACCACTGCCAGCATCAGCACCATCGGCACCAGCAGCTTGGTCCCTGCCTCTTCCCCCATCTTTTTGCTCTCCTGGAGCCGTTCCTGGCCGGACTTTTCCGCCTCTTCGCGCAGTCTCTCCAGCAGCGTACTGTTCCCCCGCTTCAGGTTCTGGGCCAGGAGCGCGCTCAGCCGGATATACTCCTGCAGGCCGGCCCTTTTCCCGAAATGCTCATAGGCCAGGCCCTCGGAAATCCCGGAGCGCAGCTCTCTACAGGTATAGAGCAGCTCCTCATAGGCAGGAGACGCCCTCCCGCCCTCCATGCGGCCCGCCTCATAATCTCCCGCGATTTTCTGTAAGGCCCCCCGGATCGTCAGGCCCGCTCCCACGAACAGCACCAGCTTGTGTACAATCTCCGGGTATTCCCGGCGCAGTATCTTCTTTCGTTTCTCCAGCCGTTCATGGAGATCCCTGTCCAGGAACAGGAAGACCGCAACCGCCGTCACCACGGCAACCGCCCATAGTATCACACTATTATCTTCCACCATCTGCTTCCAGCGGATGCTCTCGCCCCGCCACTGCCCCGGCAGCTTCCATTCGTCCTGGCCCAGGCTCCCGCTCTGGGACCTGGCCAGCTCCTCTTCCAGCTCCATGCGCAGCAGTTCTTCCTGTGCGGGCACCGGCGGCCTCAATACCACCGACAGCTCCCCACTCCTCTCCCATTCCCCATAGGAGAGCCGGAAGGAGATCCGCACGGTCTCTTCCTCCTCCAGGGAGAATATCTGTCCGGAATCGCTGATTCGTCCCGGGCTGCCGCTTTCCCACCGCACGGATATGGGAATGTCGCCGTAGCTTTCTTTCAGGTTCAGATCCGAATTCACATTCTGCAGGCTTTCATTGGAGCCCAATACATAGTCCGGTAGCTTGTCCAAAAAAGCATCGAACATTTTCTCCGTCTCTTCCGCGGACAGGCGTTTTGGCTCCACCTCCACCTGAAAATCCATCCGCTGCTGCCCAAAATCCGTCCCGATTCTGATTTCCCGGGCCCCCTCCCGATAGCTTCCCCGAACCACTGTCCCGTCCTCCCCCAGGATGACCTTGTCCATGGCGCTGAATTTCGCCGCGGCCGCGAACAGTGTTCCCACGAAGAGGACTGCCAGGCAGATTGCAGCCTTTTTTCCGTAATATTCGGTCTTCAGACATTCCCTGGCCTCTCCGGGGTGGAGGCTCACCAAATCCCGCTCCACCTGCGGCGAGGAGAACAGCCCCGGAATCCTGTGTATCAGCTTTTTATAGAGAAACAGGGATATCTTGTAAAAAGGCTTCAGAAGGGAGGCCACGTCCGGCGGCGGCTCCTGCTTTCTCGCCAGAAAGGACAACACCAGAAACCCTGTCAGCACTGCCAGCGCAATCCAATACAAATGCAACACCTCCTATTTGCAGTTCCTCACCCGAATCATGCCATGTCCGCCATGATCCTCTTCATGATATGCTCCCCCATGACATAGGCCCCGAGATACAGCCCCAGGCAGCCCGTCATGACAGCGATGCCTGTGAAGTTATGATAGAGCGAATCGAAATATCCCGGATTTCCCATATCTATGTAAAACAGTATCCCGAACGGCATGATCTTCATAATCGTCAGTTCCATCTTCTTGCCCCCCAAAAGCATCTGAATCTCCTGGCGCAGTTCAATCTGCCTGCCTATCTGGTTGGCGGAATTCCGGATAATCTCCGACATATTTCCGCCGTTTCTCTTGGCAAGGGCGAAAATCTGGGCAAACTGGGCAATCTCCTCACAGCGGCTCCTCCCTGCCATATCCACCAGAAGCTCCTCCAGGGGGATATTGATGTGCAGGCCTCTCCTGATAAGCTTCAGCTCCTGGCAGATCGGGGCATCCTCCCCGTACATCAAGGCCATGTCCTGCCTGCATTCCAGAAAGGCGTTCTCCACGGAATACCCCGCCTGCAGGGATGTGGCCACCGCCAGGATGCACTCCCGAAACTGTGCGGCCAGCTCCTCCCTGGCCTTTTCCATCTTCTGTCTCCTTATCATGCCAAAGACGGACATCCCTATGGCGGAGAGCGGAATCAATGCCAGGAAGCTCCGATAGAAGAAGTAGGCAAAGACTCCCGTCACGCCCGCGCAGAGCAGAACGGCCCTGGCCCTCTCTCCCTTCTTCCAGTGGTATCTATGAGATTCCTGCCGCTTTAAGCTTGTCTTCATGGAACAGCCCTCCTTTCCCGCACAGCTTCCCCACTACCCGGCCCGCGTCGTCCTCCCCGGATTCCTCAAAGACGAACAGCGGATTCAGCTTGATCTCATTCTGTTCACAGCAGATCACCTCCGTAATCTCCAGCACCTTTCTGGACTTGTCCCGCAGCCTTCCCAGATGCACGATTACATCCAGGCCGGAGGCTATCTGCTGCCTGATTGCCGCCAGGGGGAGCTCCACCCCCATAAGCACCATGTTCTCCAGTCTGGCCAGCATATCCCTGGCGCTGTTGGCATGGCCGGTGGACATGCTTCCGTCATGTCCCGTATTCAGGCACTGGAGCATGTCGATGGCCTCGGCTCCGCGCACCTCCCCTACGATGATCCTGTCCGGCCGCATCCGCAGGGAGGACTTGATCAGGTCCCGCATGGTGATTTCATTGCAACCCTCCACATTGCTGTTGCGTGTCTCCAGCCGCACCAGATTGGGCAGCCCCTGAAGCTGCAGCTCCGCGCTGTCTTCAATGGTGATGACCCGTTCCTCCGAGGGGATATAGTGGGACAGGACGTTCAGAAAGGTGGTCTTCCCGCTTCCCGTGCCGCCGCTTATGAAGACATTGTACCTGGCCTTCACCAGCTTCTCCAGAAAGGCTGCGGCTTCCCGGGAGATAGAATTGCTCTGGATCAGCTGCTCCATGGTAATGGGCTTCTCGGGGAACCGTCTGATTGTGACGATCGGGCCGTTCAGCGCTATGGGGTTCATGACGATATTGACCCTGGCTCCGTCGGCCAGCCTCGCGTCCACGATGGGAGAGGCCTCGTTCACCACCCGGTTGCATCCCGCCACAATCTGTTGTATCACATCCTGAAGCTTCTCCGTGGACTCGAAGCCGATGTCCAGTTCCCGCAGCCTTCCGTTCTGTTCTACGAAGATATGGTCCTTTCCGTTGATCATGATCTCCGTGACAGAGCTGTCCTCCACGAATATCTGCAGGATGTCCAGCCTGCGGAGGGAATCGAACAGCTCCTGTTTCAGCCTTCTGCGCATTTCCACCGGCCAGGCCATCAGCCGCTGCTCCAGAATGACCTGGTCTATGGTATCCTCCACCTCGGCGTCCGTGAAATCCTTCACAAAGTCCATCCGCTCCTGAACCCTGCTCCGCAGCTCCCTTTTCAGCTCCGTATATTCCATCAGCTCTCCCCTCCCTCCTCCAGATCCCCGAGAAGCCCCTTCACCAGATCCGCCAGATCCCCCTTCGTCAGTTGTTCCAGCTCCTCCGGCAGCTTCTGGATATGGGAGAGGGACAGCCTCTTCGTCTTCCCCAGCACATCGCCGTATTCGTACAGCGCAAGGACCTGCTCATATTGGAGCAGCTTGCCCCTGGCGATTCTGTCCTCCCTCGTCAGCGTATAGACATGCCTGCACATCCTGAGGATCTCAAACAGTCCCTGCATGCTCTCTCCCAAATCCAGGACTACATATTCGTATTCTTCCAGCTCCTCGATCCTTTCCAGCAGTCCCAGCCATTCCTGAGGCGTGACCGTAATCAGGTTCTGCCCCGACTTCACGGGCGGCACATAGGCCAGAGCGCCCTTGTGCTTCAGGATCGTCTGCAGCCGCAGCCTGAACTTGTCCTTCTGGGCATTCAGGAAATAGAGGAGATCCGCCAGATCCAGTGTCTGCATGTCCGGCAGGAGCTCGGAAATCCCGGCGTAATGCTCAAAGTTCAGATAGAGCGTGGAGTGCTTCTTGGCCAGCATCAGGCTCATGGTGATGGCAAAGGATGTCTGCATGCATCTGTGCACGGGAGAATAATTCCCGATGAACACGGTCTTCCGGTTGGTCCGCAGAAAAGGGAGCTGGATATCCGCGATCTCCATATAAACGCCCAGCAACTGCCTGAACACTTCCTCGGCCTCCTGGTACTTGTCCACATAGGAGATGTCCTCCCATCTCATGACCCCGCTCTCCCCCAGCACCACCAGGCACCCGGGCGCAAGCCCCCGCAGCTCCTGGCGGAAAGCGGACTCCGCCACCACCAGCATGGCTAGCCCCGATTGCTCGGTGCCCAGCAGGGTGTCCACATTGGTGTAGGTATGCAGCTCCCAGGGGAGATTCTTCTGTTTTCTCATAAATTCCGTCATGAGCTGGGCGTATTCCTCCTCCGTATCGCACAGTGCCATGACCTTACACGCCTTTTCTCTCAATAGACACCTCCCAGGAGCAACAGCACGCTGACAAGCACAGGCCCGGACAGACAGATCCCACCTTGTGCGCCTCCTGCGCCTCTCTTCCACATTTTCACCACTGAAATCATTGCCGCAACCAGCAAGGAACAAAACAAGAATACAAGAATCTTTTCCGCGGGCAGATAGCCCGCCGTCACGCCAAGGAGCTTCACGTCCCCGGCTCCAAGGCCCCCAATCTTAAAAAGCGGATACAGTATCGCCATGACGAGAACTGCCTGTCCAAGATACCACAGCAGCCCCGGCGCCCTTTCGTTCCAGAGCCGCCATACCGCCCCCGCGGCAGCCGTCCATATGATCAGATTGTTGGGTATCCTTCTTTCCCCATAGTCATACCTGCAGGCCGCCGCCAAAAAAACACATAGCGCTGCCAACCACATCATCCCTTTCCTTTTCGTTTTCACAGTGCCTGGTCACCGAGGCGAAACCTGCCTCCGGGATTATCTGAGTCGTAGAATTCATTTGAAATACTTGATTTGAAATGATAGTTGCATTATACCTGCTCTGTTTTCCAATTGCAATAGCCATGTCTAAAAAAGTTGAACTTTGGTACATTCTCACAAAATTCTGTAGATTCCAATCCCGTAAAGGGCCAGAAGCCCCGGAAATCCAAGGATTCCGGATGTCAATACCGTAGCCGCATTGATGCCCACCCCCAGCGGCAGCCCTATGCCGCCCAGCAGAGAATTGATGAAATACATGGCGATTGTCCCCAGGATGCCCCTCATGACCACATTCAGAATCTTCTCCATCGTCCACGCTCCAAAATCCGTCCATGACAGCTCTGCCGGCATGGATCCTTTGGAATATAGATATGTCCGCCCGGGGGAAATATGCGGATTTCATATTTTTTCCCAAAATTGGAATAATCTGCCTGCGCCGAGCCTATACTTTTACCGTATCCCCCATACCCTACAGCACAATAAGCCAATTCCGGCAAAAAAGGAGGCATTGCCATGAAAATGTATTTCAGCCAGAAATCGGGCCCGGACAGCATGACGGAAGAAGACTACACTCCCGTCACACTGAAAGATTCCATAGAAAAAACCCGTAAGGCACTCAACGATGCCTATGCGGGTTTTGATAACGCCGTAGATGTGGACATGATCGACAGCTACATTTATGAAATCAACTCACTCCAGAAAAGATACAAGCATCTGACGAACCTGGCCGCTCTGGAGGTAGGCCCGGGGGATGAAGGGCTATGCAAACATTCCCCGGTTCGTGCCCTGATCAGCCATGTTCTCAGTTAGGGTCGTCCTTCCATAGGTCAGGCCGGCGTAGACCGTCTGGGAATTGCGCATCACAGGCCCGGCGTCGTTCAACTCAGCCAGCTTCCGATACGCGTCGCACAGCGGTTCGATCACCCTTCCGACCTCGCCCAGGATTTCGCTGTCCCGGCGCTGTTCGCCAAGGGCCAGGCGCCTGATGCAGAACAGATAGAGCTGCATCAGCGCCGGCGCCGGTTCATGCTCCATATGCAGGGAAGCGATCAGCTCGTTCAGGCAGCCCCTGGCCTTCCGGACAGCCTCCCGGAACCCGTCAGGCTCCCCTGAAGGCTCCCCGCCCTCCGCAAGCGCCTGCACCGCGTCCTCCAGATAGCACAGCAGCATCTCATACAGAATCACTACCAGCTGGGTGGGGTTCGCCTGGGTAATCCTCAGTGTAAAATCCTGTTTTTCCTCTTTCTTCATCCTTCTCCACCCTTTTACTGCAGCAGCTGCAGCACCTGGGACGGCCTCTCATTGGCCTGGGCCAGCATGGAGGTGGCCGCCTGTGTCATCACCTGGGCGGTGGTGTAGTTGGTCATCTCCTCCGCCATGTCCACGTCCATGATGCGGGAGTAGGCCCCGGTCATATTCTCGGAGGTGATGTCCAGGCTGTTGATGGTGGACTCCAGGCGGTTCTGGTAGGCGCCCAGCTGGCCGCGGACGCCTGATATGAAGTGGATGGCTCCCTCGACCCTGTCAATCGCTTCCGTAGCTTTTTCCTCCGTGCCTACATCCAATGTCCAAATCTCCTGCCCATTCTTATCCTTAATCTTTACGGTCTCCAGTCCCATCTCCCGCAGTGAAATCTTCGGGATATTGATTTCCAGAACCTGCCCTTCGTTGGCGCCGACCTGCAGCCGCATGGCACCGATTCCAGTCGCGTCAATCTTAAGATTCTGAACTGTTAGAGGTGCCTTATTTTCTATATCGCATCTTGTCAGGTCAAGCGTCATCTCAAAGCCATTGCTGGCCGTGATGGTCACCAAATCGTCCTTTATGCTGGCTGTGGCACCTTCAGGAAAACCACCGTCCTTTAAAGCAGTGGGCGGCGTAAATTCCACCTTATATTTTTCCGTCACCGGATCCTTGCTTATATCCATCTGCCCTATGGTGTAAATCTTTTGGGCCACCTCCGAAGAGTAGGAGGCCACCTTGATATTAATATTATTTCCAGCATTTGGGGCGGTGGAATCAATATATCCCCTAAAAGAAAATTCCCCGTTCAGCAGCTTCTGCCCATTGAACTCAGTAGCCTCAGCCACCCGGCTGATCTCCTCCGTCAGCTGGCTGACTTCCTTCTGTATCACGTCCCTGTCGCCGTCAGACTCCACGCCGTTGGCCGCCTTCACAGCCAGCTCATTCATCCTCTGCAGCATCTCGCTGATCTCGGACATGGCTCCGTCGGCGGTCTCGATGATGGATACGCCGTCGCTGGCGTTCTGGTTGGCCATGGAGAGGCCCATGAGCTGGGCGTTCATCCGCTTAGCCATGGCGAGCCCGGCGGGATTGTCCTTGGCGCTGTTGATCTTCAGGCCCGAGGACAGCCTTTGCAGGGACTTGGCCACCGCGCTGTCGTTGTTGGCCAGATTGTTGTTGGTGATCATTGCGGCTACATTGTAATTGATTCTCATCTCTTAAACCATGCCTTTCCTGTCGCCTGCGGCTCCGTGCGCGCATCCCTGGCGCTGCGCAGGCTCTTATTTGCAAGACGCATCCGTTCGTCCCGTGAATCCTTAGGAATATTCCTTATGAGGCGGTCTGCACCACAGAGTGCAGGAATACCTTCGCCACCTGATAGAGCTCGGCGCTGTCCGTGGGGGTATGCTCGCCCGATTTGATCAGCTCCGGCATCCTTGCCTCCGACGTTATGGTGGTGATATTGCCCACCTGCCAGCTCTTCTGCGCTTCCTCTTTAAAGGTATCGGCTATCTGGCGCAATTTCATTAGTTCCACTTTTCCCTCGCCGAACATCATGCCGTGGACCTGGCCATTCTGCAGATAGAGACGGGCCTGCATATGCGCTTCCTCGGAGAGCGTCACGCCCACGGTGACTGTGCCCTTCTCCTGGCTCCCCTTGTCCAGGGTCAGATGCACCCTGGTCAGCGTATCGCCCACATAGACGGGCAGATAGTACTCCTCCCGCTTGGCCAGGGCCGCCGCCACGGTGAGCTGCTTGTGGTTCAACTGCATGTTGCGGACGTCCACGCTACTGTCGGCCTCCGCGAAGGTGGCTTCCTCCACGGATACCAGGGCAGCCTCGGTCATCCGGCCGTAATCCTCCACGAATTCCTCCATATTGTCCAGCTTCCGCCACAGCGCGGCGGAACCGGTCTCCTCCGCCGCCGGTTCCGGCTGGGGCTTCTGGGCTCCCGCCCCCGACTTGCTGGCCAGCATGGCCATCAAATCGTTCATGGAATACTGCTCCTTCTTCTTCGCGGGCTTCCTGTCGGCAATCTCGAAGAGATTGTCCACGCCGTGGTTCAGCGCCTGGGCGGCCATGAGATTGTCCGCGCTGGAGGGCAGCGCCCCCCTCTGCAGCATGGACACGCTCTCCTTGTCCGCGGCGCTGACTGCCTGCCTCTGCTCTTCCAATTGGGTCTTGTTGTATTCCCTGGTGGCCTCCGCATCGGACGACACATCTGTAATCACATCATTGGCCGCCTTGACCAGCGCCTCGGAGACGGCTTCCGCATGGGAGCTGGCCGCTGTCTGAGCCGCCGGTGCTTCCGGCTGGAGCGCTGCCGCCCGGGCGCCTGCTGCCATCTGGGCGGCTGCCGCAGCCGCCTGGGTAGCCCCGGGTGCCTGAGCAGCCCGCTCTGACGAGGCAGAGACCGCTGCCCCTGTATCCCGGGAGGCCCCGGCGGACATGGCCGAAGCTGCTACCGGATTCTCTTCGCCGACGCCTGTCCGGGCCACGTCCGTCCGTCCGGCGGCACTGTCCGCCCCGGAAGGTCTGCCCTCCGCCGCAGCCTGGCCTCCGGGCCTGTTCGCCTCCCGCAGCCGCGCCTCCAGCCCGGCCTCCTCTATGGCGGCCGCCGCATTGGCCTCACGGATTTCCCGCACAGTCTTATTGAACGCCTTGGAAATCTGGGCCGATATGCTCTCCCCCTTGCGCATGAGCTTAAGCCTGTCTCCGGTCTCATCCGACACTCTCATGTCCAAAGGCCTGTTCCTGCTGCTCTGCAGCGCGGAGAGCAGATTGGAGAAGTGGATCTCCGTCTGGGAGTTCACCAGAGCGCCCACCGCGGCGCCCTCCGCCTTCTCCAGCTGGCGCACCAGGCGGTAGATGCCGATGTAGCTCTCCCGCTCCTCCGGCGTGATCTCATTGTTGCGCTCCAGGCCGTACAGGAACCGGCTGTAGCTGTCCGCCTCCTTCTTGTACTCCGGCGGCAGTGTCTTGAAATACTGCTCCAGCTCCCCGAAGCTCTTCTCCAGGGGATTGAAGCCGTCCCGGATCATCTTCAGCGTGGCCGCAGGGGTCAGCTTCTCCAGGACGCCCTGCACCTGCCTGTCGGCATCCCTGACGGCCTCCAGGTTATGCAGGTTCATCTCCATCTGGTTGTAGCCCAAGATCCTCACGGCCCTGCGGTTTTCGTCTGTCAGCTCCACGCCCAGATCCTTCAGGATATGGTCCACGCTGGCAAAGGCCTTGTCGATGCTGTCGCCCAGGTCGCTCCTGGGTCCTGTCATCAGCTTCTCGTAGCTGGCCTGTGCCTTCTCATAGGCGGCCTGCATCGCCTTGCCTTCGTTATAGATGGTCTCCAGGGACGCCGAGCCCTCTCCCTTGGCGAACATGCCCAGCACGTCCGCGGGGAGCCCGGGCAGCTGGCCCGCCACATTGCTGGCCTTCTGGTAGTTCTGGTACTTCTCCACAGCCATGTTGTCCCTGGGGAAATACTGGTTGGCCAACTGGTACTCCGCCCGCTTCAGGGCCTCGATCAGCTCCACCATGGGCTCCGTGTCGATGGAGAAGCCGCTGCGCAGCAGCCGGACGTTCACCTCCGCGGACATCCGCAGGCGCACCTCCTCCAACTGCCTCCTGGCGGTGATGTCCCCCACCGTGGCCTCCCAGAGCTCGCTGCTGTGGTAGAATTCGGAGATGGCCGCCGCCCGCTCGTACAGGTTCCCGCCGCTCTCCCCGAAGGAGGCATGGACGGGATCCTTGCCCTCCGCCACCGCGGCGGCCGCCGCTTTCGCGAACTTCTCCTCCGTCATGGGCAGCTCAATCCCCTGCAGCGCCTCCAGCCTTTTTAAGTTCTCCGCCGTCAGGGGCAGGCCCTTGTCCAGGAGCCATGCCGCGTTCATGCGGCTTTTCTCGTTCACCTGGCCTCCCGCCTGCTCTATGATCCGGTCGATCTGCCCCTGGAGCCCGCTGTCCTGGCCCCGGCCCGCGCTCTGGGCGTAATACCCCTGCACGTCCTCCGCGTAGAACTTAGCCGAATTCCCGCCTCTGTCCGCGCCGCTGCTCTGGGCCAGATAGAGGTTCCAGATCTCCGCCTCCATCTCATTGTCTATCAGATAATTGTAGGATCCCTCCCCCAGAGGGGCCAGCTCCGCATTCATGGCCCAGGCCCGGGACACCGCGGAGAGGTTCTCCTTCGTCAGCGGCACGTCCGCCTCCCGGAAGCTGTCCACCACGGACCTGGCCAGCACCTCGCTGCCCAGCGCCGCCGTAAGCTTGCTCACATCCATGTCGTCCGTGTAGCCCACGATGTTCTTGCCCGCCCGGACCAGCTCCGCCTTGATCTTATCTACGATGGTCACCACATCCTCCGGATCCATCGCGCCCGGGTCGAAGCCCTCCTCCTGCATTTTGGCATAGTCTTCCTCGGACATGGTATGTGACATGACTGTCATATAGTCCCTCTGGACGGCCACGTCCACATTGCCGGCCTCCTCCTGGAGCTCGATCAGGCTCTTGCCCTTCTCGCCCCCTGCTGCCAGGATGCCGTCCTCCTGCCTACCGAACATGTCGGCGAAAGCCGTCTGCCCCATTGCCGTGGCGGATGTCTGCTGGGCCTCGCGGTTCTGCTCCGTCCGTCTGCGCTCCGCCTCCTTGATTGCTTTTTCGTTGAATGATATCTTCAAAATCGTATCTCCTATCGGAAAAATAGTGGTATGTAAAAAATGTCAAATATGAAAAAAGAAAAAGAGCAGGCGCATCCCCTGCACCTGCTCTTTATTTCGGTAAAATCATGAAAAACCTTTAGCCGCCCCTGCATTAAAACAGGAATATCGCCGCCCCGTAGGGAGGGATGTCCATGCAGATGGAGTAATCCTTGTTTTGGCAGGGAATTTTTTCCACCGCGACCTCTCCCTGCACTTCATTGCCCCAGCCGCCGAAGCGCGCCTCGTCGCTGTTGAGCAGCAGCTTATATTTCTTCCGGGTGGAGGTAGAGGGCACTGGCACTCTGTACCCCTCCCGCTTCACCGGGGTCATGTTCAGCACGAACAGCAGGTTCTGTGTGCCCTTGGAAGACTTGCGCACGAAGGAGTAGACACTGTTCTCCGCATCGTCCGCGTTCATCCACTCAAAGCCGGCCCAACTGTCGTCCGCCTCATAGAGGGCGGGGTACTTGCGGTACAGCTTCAAAAGCTCCTTCACATAGGTCTGCAGCCCCAGGTTCTCCTCTTCCTGCAGAAGGAACCAGTCCAGCTCCCGCTCCTCGCTCCACTCCCGCTCCTGGCCGAAGTCCTGGCCCATGAACAGGAGCTTCTTGCCGCAGTGGCCGAACATATAGGTATAGCCCGTCCGCAGGTTGGCGTATTTGTCCTTCTTGTAGCCCGGCATCTTGTTCACCATGGAGCACTTGAGGTGCACTACCTCATCGTGGGACAGGGGCAGTATGTATTTCTCATATTCATTGTAGCTCATGGCGAAGGTCATGGCATAGTGGTTGCCCTTCCGGTACAGGGGATCCAGCTTCATGTACTCGCAGAAGTCGTGCATCCAGCCCATGTTCCATTTGAAGGAGAAGCCAAGTCCCTCCCCGCCGATGTCGCCGGACACATTTGGCCAGGCGGTGGACTCCTCGGCGATGGTGATGAAGCCGGGGTAAGTCCCGCGCACCACGGAATTGAGGTGCTTGAAGAACTCGATGGCCTCCAGGTTCTGGTTGCCACCGTATTTGTTGGGCACCCACTGACCGTCCTTTTTGCCGTAATCCAGATAGAGCATGGACGCCACAGCGTCTACCCGAATGCCGTCTATGTGAAACTCCCGCAGCCAGAACAGCACATTGGCAATCAGGAAATTCTTCACCTCGGGCTTGCCGTAGTTGAATATCTTGGTCCCCCAGTCCGGGTGGGAGCCCAGGCGTGGATCCGGATGTTCGAAGATGCACTCCCCGTCGAATTCCGCAAGGCCATGGGCATCCGTGGCGAAATGGGCAGGCACCCAGTCCAGGATCACGCCCACGCCCATCTTATGGAGCTTATCCACCAGGTACATGAAGTCCTTCGGCCCTCCGTACCGGGAGGTGGGCGCATAGTAGCCCGTCACCTGATAGCCCCAGGAGCCGTCGAAGGGATGCTCCAGGATGCCCATCAGCTCTACATGGGTATATTTCATCTCCTTCAGATAATCCGCCAGCTTATCCGCGAACTCCCGGTAATTGTAGAAGCCCTCCGCCCCGTCGGGATGCTTCATGAAGGAGCCGACATGGCACTCGTAGATGGCCATGGGCTGCTTCTGGGCATCTTTTCCGTCCCGGGCCTCCATCCACTTGGCATCCCCCCAGGAATAGCCGTTCAGGTCCGTGACGATGGATGCCGTTCCGGGCCTGTACTCCGCGCTGTTGGCGAAGGGATCCGCCTTATATATCTTCCTGCCGTCCTTGGCGGTGATCAGGAATTTGTACAGCTCCCCTGTGGCCACCCCCGGGATGAAGAGCCCCCAGATGCCCACGGGCCCCAGCTTCTCCATAGGATGCGCCTCCTCGTCCCAGCCGTTGAAGCTGCCGATCACATGCACTTCCCTGGCGTTGGGCGCCCAGACGCCGAAGTAGACGCCCTTTTTCCTTCTCTCCTCAGACAAATGGGCCCCCAGCTTCTTGTAGATGTCATAATGGGTCGCCTGGGAAAAGAGGTACTGGTCTGCCTCCGAGATGAAGACCTTCTCTGTCCCGGCGGCCTTTACCGCTGTCTGGGCGGAGGTTTTCGCCTTCGCCTTTCCCGTTGTTTTTTTTGCTGTTTTTGCAGTTGCCTTTCCTGCCATTTCTATCCCACCTTTCATGCAGCAAAATCCTTTTCGGTCAGTATGATCATATCTTCGTCATCATATCGTTTCGCCAGGAGCACATCGAAGAAATGGGCCAGCGTCTTCCTGGACGCATGGCGTATGGCCTCGTCCACAATCTGCTTCACTTCCATCACCGTCACCACATGGTCGATGGTCTGCAGCTCCTCTATCCTGGTGTGCAGAGCCAGGATTCCCAGATTGTCGATGGAAAACTCCTTCTCCCGGGCATACTGCCTCCCGAAGGCCACCAAAGAGTCATTGCTCAGCGCCTCCAAATCGATGCGGGCCGTAAAATCGCCATACAGGTCCGGCGTGCCCAGGAACAGCTTCTTGATCGCTTTCCCCGTGTCCTCCAGGACCACGATGATGCCGAAGCGCTCGTGCTGTAGCTGCCTGTGGAGCATGGCCGCCGTCTGGGGGCTCATGCCGGAGGCTTTCTGGATGATCAGCGCGCCGCTGCCCAGCTGCTCCAGGGTCTGGGCCACGTCCTTCTCGTTCAGCCCCTGGCCGGACACCTTGGCCACCTTGCCTGAGAAATTGCTGTCCATCATGCGCACTTCACGCATGATGTTCTTGGCCAGCGTCAGGGTGTCCATGCCCTCCTCGCCTGTGATGATAAGGTTCCCGGTGTACGCGGCCATGCTGATGCTGTCCAGGGCTTTTACCAGCTGCTCCCTGGAACGGCGGTTCTGGATGAAAGGGGCGAAAAGTTCTTTCTCCTCACGGGTCAGGCTCCTGACTTTCGCCTGATCCCGCTCTATGGTCGCTTTTTCGTCTGTTTCCGTCTGTTTTTCTGTCTTTCCTGTTTTTGGCCTACCTGTCCGGGCAGGATGCTCCCTCTCCTCGGCTTTCTCTATCTGTTCCTGGATTTCTTCTATCTCTCCGATGATGTCGTCGGGCTCTGTGCCATCCGGCGCATATGTGTATTCCGAACTGCCCTCCAGGTCGGCCGCCTCGTCATATATGGCCTCACCGTATTCGCCTTCCATGGTTTCCGGCGCATCCTCTGCTCCGGCTTCCTCTATGTATTCCGTTTCGTCCGCGTATACGGCTTCGCCCTCATATGCACCTTCTTCTGCATATCCCGGCTCACCCGCGTATGCACCTTCCTCCGCATATCCCGGCTCACCCGCGTATGCGGCCCCCTCCGCATATCCTGGCTCACCCTCATATGCACCTTCCTCCGCATATCCCGGCTCGCCTGCGTATGCACCTTCCTCTGCATATCCCGGCTCGCCTACGTATGCACCTTCCT
>NZ_CAPDXS010000005.1:23075-23247 GCF_948601915.1 uncultured Acetatifactor sp.
CCTGCGTATGCACCTTCCTCTGCATATCCCGGCTCGCCTACGTATGCACCTTCCTTCGCATATCCCGGCTCACCCGTGTATACGGCTTCCTTCGCATATCCCGGCTCACCCATGTATGCGGCCTCCTCCGCATATCCCGGCTCACCTGTGTATGCACCTTCCTCTACATATC
>NZ_CAPDXS010000005.1:23347-62073 GCF_948601915.1 uncultured Acetatifactor sp.
CCGGCTCGCCCTCATATGCACCTTCCTCCGCATATCCTGGTTCGCCTGCGTATGCACTTTCTTCTGTATATCCCGGCTCGCCTGTGTATGCACCTTCCTCTGCATATCCCGGCTCGCCCTCATATGCACCTTCCTCCGCATATCCTGGTTCGCCTGCGTATGCGGCTTCCTTCGCATATCCCGGCTCACCCTCATATGCACCTTTCCCTGCATATCCCGGCTCGCCCATGTACTCCGCCGCGGCTTCCGTGGCGGCTGTCTCATCCACATCCCCGGCCTCCTCCGCCTGCTTTGTCCCGCCTTCTCCTGTATAGGCATCTCCTTCCGTCTCCGGACATACCTGCTCCTCCGGATATCCCTGTTCTTCCCGGAAGCCGGTTCCCTCCGGATTCGCCTCTCCCGATATATATCCCGGCTCTCCCTTCGGTTCCGCCCTGCGCGGCCCTCCGGCCGCCATGCCCGCCGCGGCCTGTTCCGCCCCGTTCTCCTCCGGCCCTCCATGCGCCGCCTTCGATCCGTTCTGCCCCGCCTCTCCCTTTTCCAGCTGCTCCAGCAGACCGTCCCTGACAGTGGCCTCGAACTCCGTGAACATGGGGCCTGTCTGGCTCAGGACATGCTGGCGCACCTCCTCCTGGCATTTGGCCTCATTTTCTTTCTTGATTCGCTCCCACTCTGCCAGAATGTCCTCAATCTTCATCTGGCCCGTTATCTGCTTCTCCACAGTGGCGCTTTCGGGCAATACCATGCTGATCTGCCCGTCCGCCTCCTGGGAGAGCACTTCCGCCAGCTCCTCAGGCGAATGTCCGCCCGGTACGGTGGACTGCTCCATGTCCTGTCCAGGGGTTCCCTCCCCGGATATCACATCCTCCGGTTCTCCGGCCGCCCCTTCCGGCAGGGCCTGTTCGCCCTTCGCCTCCGCTTTCCGCTCCGGATGCGCTTCCCCGCGCCCCGCGGTAGCCGTTCCTGCTTCCTGTGCTCCCTCAGTGCCCTGCTCCGGGGCATACCGCCCTTGAGCCGCCGCCTGCTCCGGGCTATACCCCTGCCCTTCCGCACTCGACCGCCTCGGCCTATACCCAGGTCCTGCCGCTGCTCCCTGCTCCGGGCTATATCCCTGCCCTTCCGCGCTCGGCCGCCCCGGCCTGTACCCAGGCCCTGACGCTGCTCCCGGCTCCGGGGCATGCCCCTGCCCTTCCGCAGCAGCCTCCCCATACCCGGCTCCTCCCAGTTCCAACGAAGCATCCTCCAGCTCTCCCGTGGCGCCGAAGAACACCTCCGAGTCCTCTATCTCCTCCTCCGTGAAATTCTGGTAACCGCCGTCCTCCGGCATGCCCGCCATCCGGGCGTCTCCCCGGCCCGGTTCCCCCGCGGCCTGCACCCCGTGGGCCGTTCCGTCGGCTCCCAGCACCTCCTGGAGCCCTGCCGCCAGCTCAGCCTGCAGGTTGATGGTATTGTACTGGCCCACGTCCACGGTCTTCACCTGGATGTCCAGCTCCTCCCCTGCGCCCTGACCGGGAACGTTGTCCTGCGGCAAAGCCTCCTGCATCTCTTCTTCCAGCCGACCATCCTCTGACGGCCAGCCGTAATCACCCTCCTGGCCCTCCATGGGCTCCTCTCCATAGACCGCCTCTTCCCCGTAGCCCTCCTGGTATTCCGGCTCCATTTCCTCCCCGGGCTCCTCAAAGCGGCGGTCGTACACCTCCTGCTGGGCCGGCGTCAGCGGCTGGTGGAGCATCTTCAGCTCCATGGCCTTGACCACATACTTCCCTTCGCCGAACCACAGGATCAACTCATCGCACTCCTCCACACAGCGGGTCCCCAGCCCCACCCTGTGGTATAGATAGGCCAGCTCATAGGCCCATTTCTCCCTGTAGTCCCTCTTCTTCAGTTCCTCCAGCACGCCGATCCGCTCCTCCAGGCTCACCTCCTGGGCTTCATAGAGCTTGTACTGCAGGATATAGCGGCCGGTGTCCCTAGGGGCCACCTGCGTGAATTCCTTGAAATAGTTCAGAGCCTGCACGAATTCCTCCGTCTTGATGCACAGCTCACAGAGGGAGTAGCAGATTGTCCTGCCGCCGGGCCTCCTCTCATAGGCCAGCAGCAGCATGTTCTTCGCGTCCTCATAACGCCTGTTTATCTTATATACGTCGCTTATGGTACAGAGCATCATCACGCTCTTCACCCTGCGCCAGTCGATGGTGTCCGCGATCTCGGCAGCCTGCGCATAATTCCCCTGTCCTATCAGGGACTTTATTTCATCCGATCTTACTTTATATTCATATTTATCCAAGGTAATACGCCCCTATCCCTAATGGCAATCTATAAATAAGCCTCTTCCCATACCTCCGGCCATTATTCTCTAGTGTAACATAGCCAATATACAGATGTCAAAAATAAAAGACAAAAATAAAAAAAGAAAAATCACAGCCTGTCCGACAGCTCCGCGAACTGCTCCAGCGTCAGCGCCTCTCCCCGTATCATGGCGGGAAGCCCCATCTCCTCCAAGATTCCTGCCACCCGCTCCCTGGAGACCGAAAGCCCCGGCGCGTTCCCCAGGCTGTTGGCCAGGGTCTTGCGGCGCTGGTTGAAGGAGGCCCGGATGACGGTGAACAGCTTCCCCGGGTCGGCCGCCTGAACGGGAGGCGTCCCGTACCTGGTCAGGCGGATCACGGCGCTCCCCACGTTAGGCCTGGGGATGAAACAGTTGGGCGGCACATTGGCCACCACCTCCGGCCTGGAATAATACTGCACCGCCAGCGAGAGGGCCCCGTAATCCTTGGTGCCGGGGCCGGCCTGCATGCGCTCCGCCACCTCCTTCTGCACCATCACCGTAATGCTCTCCAGAGGCGCGCCGCCCTCCAGCAGGCTCATGATGATGGGGGTGGTGATATAGTAGGGGAGGTTCGCAACCACCTTCACCGGGCGGCCCTCCCCCCGGACGCGGATTGCCTCTTCCACGTCCAGCTTCAGGACATCCTCATTGATGACCGTCACGTTGGAGTAGGGGGACAAGGTCTCCTCCAGGATGGGGATCAGGTTCCTGTCGATTTCTACCGCTACCACCTTCCCCGCCCGCTCCGCCAGAAGCTGGGTCATGGTGCCGATGCCCGGTCCGATCTCCAGCACGCAGTCCTCCCCGGACACTCCCGCAGCGTCCATGACCCGCTCCAGCACGTTGGGGTCTACGAGGAAGTTCTGTCCGTATTTTTTCTGAAATGTAAAATTATGCCTCTGCAGCACCTCGATGGTGTTGCGGGGAATTCCCAGATTCGCCATTTTCTTCTTCCAATCCCTGTTCCGGTCATGCATCAGCCGGGCCGCGCCCTGCCGGATGCCGTCCTATTCCGCTGCTGTCCTCTCCCGCAGGAAGGCCAGCGCCTGTGTCAGATCCTCCAAAATGACGCAGCTCAACCGCCGCATCTCCTCGTCCGGCGCAATCATGTCCGGCACCATGATGGGGCACATCCCCGCCCTGTGGGCGGAGCGGATGCCGTTGGGGGAGTCCTCGATGGCATAGGTCTCCCCCGGCTCCACCCCCAGCCTCTCGCAGGCCAGCAGATAGATGTCCGGCAGTGGCTTGGAATGCTCCACCATATCCCCGCCCACTACTACAGAGAAATAGTCATCCAGCCCCGTATGCTTCAGGTGGCTGAGGACGGATTCCCTTTTGGTGGAGGATGCCAGCCCCACCGCGTACCCGGCGCTTTTCAGCCACTCCAAGATTTCCCTCACGCCCGGCTTCACCGGAATGCCGTTCTTGCCCACATAGTCCCGGAACCATGCGGCAGTGTGCTCCCGAAACAACGGATAGTCGAAGTCCTCCCCGTAGGCGTCGAAGACCACCTGCCTGCTGTCATTGGCGTTCAGGCCGATGACAAGGGGAAAGACCTCCTCCATCTTAGGCAGCCCCCACTTTTCGGCCACCTCCATCCAGGCCTGCATGCACACTGCCTCCGTGTCGAACAGGACGCCGTCCATATCGAATATCACTGCTTTCATCCTTATACCCCCTTTCGCTTCTCAGCGCCATACCATAATAACCGAAAAGGTGCAAGCAAAGCGCAGAGAGCGCGCTTGGAAGAATGCCCGCACTTTGGGCATTCTTAGAACTCACACTTTACTCCACATACGCGAAATCCTCCAGGAAATGGATACAATTGTACAGCACCAGCACGTCCATGCCGCCCTCCGGTTCATATTTCTCCATGAATTCGAACAGCCTGCCCCTGAAATGCCTGGGATCCAGCACGTAGATCTTCTCATAGTGGGGGATCAGCAGGGGGATGAAGCAGTTGGCGTAGGAATCCTTGATGACGAACAGGGTGTGGTGGTTGGGATAGCCTGTCTCGATCTCCACGAAGGCATGGTTGTCGTCCAGGAAGAACCCGTACTTGTTCTTCGTATCCAGATGGGAGGCTTCGTAGCAGGTATCCTTCTCCACCTTCAGGTCGTAGGTCACCTTCAGGGGACGCTTCAGGGTCTCCGGGAAATAGTGGATGGAATCCCCGGCCATGTCCAGGTTCACCTTGGCCTGCAGCGTCCCCAGGAACCCCTCCGCCACCAGCTCCATGTCCTCCGCGCCGTAGCGCCCCCCGCGCCGTCCCGTGTAGGCCGCCCAGGCATCATAGCCGTAGGCCGCCCCCAGGGACGTCCAGTGGTGGTCCGTGCGGTAATAGATCTCCTCCTGCGCATGCTCCTGCAGGACCGTGTACACATCTATGAAATGCTCCTCTCCCACATGGCTCTCCACCTGGTCCAGAAGCTGCTTTTCGTCATAATAGGGCGCAAATTTCGGCAGCTTGTCCGTGAGGATGTTGTCCGCCGTGGGCACCAGCATCACCCCCGCGTCCCACTCCCAGACCAGCTTATCCAGCAGCGCGATTTTCTTGGACTCCTGCACGGCAGAGTAGTCCCCGGGCAGATGCCTCTCTATCAGATAGCCGTCGGAGCCCAGATAGACCCCGCCGATCTCCTTTTCCTGCAGCGCCAGGTCCATGTAGGTCTTGATCGCCACCCATTTGTCCCGGCTGACGAACTGATCCGTCAGGTAGGCCTCGTACTTCTCCGTATAGTCCTCCCACAGAAGGGCCTCCAGGGAAAATTCCGGCCTGGCGGCCAGCACCCGGTTCTCCGTCTCCGAAAAAAGGCGGTCCTTCTGTATCAGATCCGCCGCGGTGAACACCACGATGACAGACGCGATGACGATTATGGTAAAAAGAGCGCTTCTCTTCTCATTCATGTGCGATCATTCCTTTTTGACTCACTCGGTCAATCATTTCCGGGTCCTAAAAGCGAAAATAGAGGAAAGGGTTGTAGGACGCGTCCACGATCCCCGCGATGCTCAGCAGCAGCAGGCCCGCCGGGATGAACTTCTCCCCGAACCGGTACAGGGCGATATGGAAGCCCATCCGGGAACCTCTCAGATGCTCCGTCAGCCTGTGGGTCAGGGGCGTGGACGCCACCAGGGCCACCAGGAACAAAATCAGATACTGCCTGCCCAGATAGATGCCCTGCCTGTCGAACAGGCTCACGCCCGTCCCCGTCATGGCCTTCACATAGCTCCAGATGCCCGCCGGCGTCTCCAGGGCGAAGAGCACCCACCCCGCCAGCGCCACCAGCAGCGTGTACAGGATGCCGATCCCCTTGGGCAGCCATGCCAGGAGCCGCCCCAGGAACAGCTTCTCCAGCATCAGGGCAAAGGCGAACCACAGCCCCCACAGCAGGAAATTCCATCCCGCTCCGTGCCAGATGCCCGTGAGCATCCATACCACCAGGATGTTCAGCAGCTGCTTGGGCAGCCCCCTCCTGCTGCCCCCCAGGGGGAAATACACATACTCCCGGAACCAGCTCCCCAGGGAGATATGCCATCTGCGCCAGAACTCCGTCACGGAAGCCGATATATAGGGATAGTTGAAGTTCTCCGGGAACCGGAAGCCCAGCATCCGCCCCAGGCCGATGGCCATGTCCGAATAGCCGGAGAAATCGAAATAGATCTGGAAGCCGAAGGCCACGATGCCCAGCCAGGCCGTGAGCATGCTGATCCTGCGCAGGTCCATGGCGCTGACGAAGGCCCAGAGCTCCCCGATGTTATTGGCCAGCAGCACCTTCTTCCCCAGACCCATGCAGAACCGCTTCAGCCCCTCGCTGACGTCCGGAAGCGTAATCCTGCGGTAATGCATGGATTTCTCCACATCCCGGTACTTCACGATGGGCCCGGCGATGAGCTGGGGGAACATGGCCACGTACACCCCGAAGTCCAGGAGGTTCCTCTGCACCTTAGCCTGGCCCCTGTACACATCGATGGTGTAGGACATGGTCTGGAAGGTGTAGAAGGAGATGCCGATGGGCAGCCCCAGGGAGAGCAGCGGGACCTTTGTGCCCAGAACCGCGTTCACGCTCCCAATCAGGAAATCCGCGTATTTGAAGAAGCACAGCACCCCCAGGTTGATGACCACCGAGGACAATAACACCAGCTTCGCCCCACGCTTCCCCCGAAGCCTCTCCAGCAGCCGCCCGTGGACATAATCCACCACCGTGGAGAAGAGCATCAGCAGCACGTACACCGGCTCCCCCCAGGCATAGAAAATAAGGCTCCCCAAAAAGAGGATGAGGTTCTTCATCCTCTCGGGAACCAGATAATACAATAGGAAGAACAAAGGCAAAAAACGGAAAAGGAACACGATGCTGCTGAAAACCATTCCTGTATACTCCTATACTACGCGTCGGGGCGCCCCCCTGGGGCCAGCCTTTTCTCAGGGCAGCTTGGCGCGGACGGCCTCTATCACCTTGTCGTTTCTCTCCTGGCACAGGGCGACTACAGCCTCTTCGCCCTTTTCCTCCGCCTGGGTGGTATCTCCGCCCAACTGCACGAACATCACATAGCTGCCAATGGTCTCCACCCGTGAGGCCTGGATCTTCCCAAGGTTCATGGGGTACTGCATGGTGTCGCTGACCTTGGCCTCCCGGTAAGCCTCCAGGGCCTCCCGGACTGCCTCCACTTTATCATCTTTCGCCCTGATAATCACCAGGGTATCCACATGGGCGCTCATCATGGGCATCTCCGCCATGTAGTCCTCGTACATGTCGGCCGAAATCCCGAAGCTCATCTCCAGCATGTCCGGCTCCAGCGCCATATCCGGCCAGTAGCCCCCTTCTTCCGCCGCCTCCACCGCCGCGGCCTTCAAATCCTCCATCTCCTGGCTCCAGCCCTCCGCCGCGCCCTCCGGGGCATCCCCGCCCTCCGGCTCCCGGGCCTCACTGCTGTCGGCGGAATCCGACTCCTCCGGGGCAGCGCTTTCTTCCGGAAGGCTTTCCTCCGGAGCGCCCTCTGTGCCCTCTGCGCTCTCCGTGCTCTCCTGGACGCTGCTCTCTCCAGAACCTGAGGAACTCTCCTTCCCTCCGTCCCCGCCACATCCCGCAAGCAGGAACGCCAGCGCCACCGCACACAATGCAACCAATCTCTTTTTCATCATCATTGACTCCTCCTGTTTCTGAAAATCCAAAGGATTTCTTTTTGACTAGTCTGTCCCTATCCGGATTTTCTACACGCATTGTAACACAATTTCTGCCAAAAGAAAAGCCCGCATTGCCAAACTGCAGGACGGCGCACGATACCTTTCCCTAATGTGCGCGCATTCCTGTTGCTTTTTCCACATAGATAAAGTATGATGGAGTCAACATCGGGAGACTGATCAGAACGGTAACGCCGCGGAGGCGCCGCCCTTTAGCGCTGTCGCGCAGCGGGTTGTACTGCAAATTTAACCGGTGCGCAGTATAAATTAAGGAGGAACGCATATGAAAAGTGATTCTTTTCGCAACAAAAGGAACGGTTTCGAGACCATGGACGGCGGCATGGACGGACAGGGCCCCAAGGGCAAAAATCCCGCCGGAAAAATCGCGGGCATAGTGGCCGCAGTGGTGGTCCTGGCGGTGCTGGCCCTGAACTCCACCTATGAGATCAAGGAGCAGGAGCAGGCGGTGCTGATCACCCTGGGCCAGGCCCAGGCCGTGTCGGAGCCCGGGCTTCATTTCAAGATACCCTTCATCCAGCAGGTGAGGAAGGTGAACACTACCATCCAGGGCTTCGCCATCGGCTACAATTCGGAGAGCGATGAGGTGGACGAGGAGGAGTCCCTGATGATCACATCGGACTTCAACTTCATCGATGTGGACTTCTATGTGGAGTACCGCTACAGCGATCCCGTGAAGGCCCTGTACGCCTCCAAGGCTCCGCTGGACATCCTGCGGGGCATCAGCCAGAGCTGCATCCGCACCGTGATCGGCAGCTATCCTGTGGACGACGTGCTGACCACCGGGAAGAATGAGATCCAGGCCTCCATCAAAGAGATGATCCTAAAGCGCCTGGAGGAACAGGACATCGGCATCCAGCTCGTGAACATCACCATCCAGGACTCCGAGCCGCCCACCGCGGAGGTCATGGAGGCCTTCAAGGCAGTGGAGACCGCCAAGCAGGGCAAGGAGACGGCCCTGAACAATGCCAACAAATACCGCAACGAGCAGCTCCCCTCCGCCCAGGCCAAAGCTGACGGCATCATCAAGGACGCGGAGGCAAAAAAGACCGAGCGCATCAACGAGGCCACTGCCCAGGTGTCCCGCTTCAACTCCATGTACCAGGAGTACATCAAGAACCCCGCCGTCACCAGACAGCGCATGTTCTACGAGGCCATGGAGGATGTGCTGCCGGACCTGAAGGTCATCATCGAGAGTCCCAACGGGAATACCCAGACCATCTATCCGCTGGAGTCCTTCACCGGGACCCAGGAGGAGGACGGGCAGACCCAGACGCCCGCTTCCGGCCAGAGCCCAGTACAGGACAGTTCAGTACAGGACAGTTCAGCCGCACCGCAGAACGGCACAGATGAGATAGCGGAGGACTGACGACCTGCTCCAGATGCCAGGTGCGCGGGCATCATAAATATGACCATGGATCAAGTCCTAAAAATGGCAGACGAAAATCCAGCCTCTGCCGGGCAACCGTGCCAGAATGGCAGAATGAAACCGGAGGTATATATATGAAAATCGCAAAGAGAGTCCTTTTAATCGTAGTATTGTTCGTACTGTTGGTGGCCGGTGCGTCCAGCATCGTCATCACCAGGGAAAACGAGTACAGCCTGGTGCGCCAGTTCGGAAAGATAGACCATGTGGTGGGGACGGCGGGAATCAGCTTCAAGATCCCCTTCATCCAGAGCGTGGACACCCTGCCCAAGCAGATCCTACTCTATGACCTTCCCTCCTCGGATGTCATCACCAGCGACAAGAAGACCATGATCTGCGACAGCTACATCCTGTGGTACATCGCGGATCCCCTGAAATTCGCCCAGACCCTGAACTCCTCCATCACCAACGCGGAGGGCAGGCTGGACGCCATCGTGTACAACTCCACGAAGAACGTCATCAGCAGCACCACCCAGGACGATGTGATCTCCGGGCGGGACGGAGAGCTGTCCGCCGCCATCATGGCCAACATCGGCGGCTCCCTGGACCAGTACGGCATCGAGCTTCTGTCCTTCGAGACCAAGAAGCTGGACCTCCCCGGCGACAACAAGGCCGCCGTGTATGAGCGCATGATCTCCGAGCGGGACAACATCGCCGCCACCTACACCGCGGAGGGAAGCTCCGAGGCCCAGATCATCCGCAATACCACGGACAAGGAGGTGACGGTGCTGCTGTCCGAGGCGGAGAAGGACGCGGAGATTCTGATTGCGGAGGGCGAGGCCGAGTACATGCGGATATTGTCCGAGGCTTACCGGGATGAGTCCAAGCAGGAATTCTACTCCTTCGTCCGCAGCCTGGACGCGCTGAAGGCCTCCCTGACCGGGAAGAACAAGACAGTCATCCTGTCGCCGGATTCGCCGATTGCGCAGATTTTCTATACAAGATAGCCTGGCAGGGGGCCTGGTTTGAAAGGATGTGGTTTTATGTGGGAAGAACTGGGAATCAGCAGCGGAACGGCCGTCATCGTGCTGATTGTGCTGTATTTCATCATCAAGTGGGCCGTGAAGAACGGCGTGAAGGAAGCCTATCGGGATATCAGCCGGAAGGAAAAGGCTGGATTGGACAGCGGCGAAGAAGGAAGCGGGTTCCAGGAGCGTTCTGTCCAGAACGAGTTATAGTAGGTTCCTGTGCCGGAGCCGTTCAGGAATGGACGACCCGGCAAAAGAGAGGACAGATGCAGCTTATATGAGCCACACCTGTCCTTTATGCTGACCATCGCTTTATTCGCTATTCCACATCCTGCAGGACGGCGAAGTCCTCCTCGCCTGTGCGGATCTTGATGACCCGGCCCATGTTGTAGACGAAAATCTTGCCGTCTCCGATATGGCCGGTGTAGAGGGCCTTCCTGGCAGCCTCCACCACGGTCTCCACGGGAATCTTGTCCCTGTCCTTCACGAACTTGCCGATGCGGGGTCCTAAGATCTTCGCGCCGCTCAGGGCACAGATGCCGCCCACCATGTGGATGGCGCAGGAGTCCGCGAAATCGTGGGAGCCCGTCTGGGAAAGCCACCCGCCGCCCCAGATCCAGTGGGCCTCTATGGGGTAGATCAGGGCGGATATCACTGCGGAATAGATGCAGTAGGAAAGGAACTTGGTCCGCTCCGCCACTTTTCCGCTGTCCGCACGCCCAAGGGGGGCTAAATTTAGTGAGGTTTATAGATGATAAAACGGCAATATTCTTTCTCCCCAACGCTCACGTCCGCTGCCTTCCGGAATCCCAGCTTTTCGCACAGCTTTATGGACGGCACGTTCCCCGGCTCCACCAGGGCCTGTACCTGCTCGAACTCCAGGGCGCTCCAGCCGTAAGCCAGGACAGCCCTACAGACCTCCTCCGCATAGCCCCTGCGCTGCCAGGGCACGCCGATGATGAAGCCCAGCTCCGGCTCATCGAAGCCCTCTCGGTAGGAAAAGCCTGCCCTGCCAATGACGGCGCCGCATTCCCGCTCCACCACGGTCCATACGCCGAAGCCGAAGAAGGTGTAGACCTTTTCAATGTAATCCCGGACGTACTGCCGCTCCTCCTCCACGTCCGGATACAGGCCCTCCATGTATTCCGTGATGGCCGGGTGGCTGTAGATTTGATAGAAAGCGTCCACGTCCCCGGGAACGGTCTCCCGAATCAGGCACCTGGCCGTCCCCAGGATGTTCCAGGGCATGCCCTTAAGCCTCCTGAAGACCCGCTCCACATATTCCGCCTCCAGATCCTCCGGATCCTCCACTGCAAAGAGGAATTCGGAGAAATCCTGATCCTCGTTGCCCGGGTGTAGGTAGACCAGCACTGCCCTGCCCCGTTTTTTCAACCCTCTTGCCGTCTGCGCGTCATCGGTCACGTACAGCACACCCCGCTGCCCTTCTGTCTCAATCTCTATTTCCTTGCAATAAACCACTCCCACTCACTCCCCCCATGCCTTCTCCGGCGGCACATACAGCAGAATTCTTCTGTTGTCAAGGACAATCGATGCACTGGTGCAAGTCCGGAAGAATGCCCGCGCTTTGGGCATTCTTCTGTGTGCAAAGATTTTCTAAGACTGTGTATTTTACAGCCTTGAAAAATCTTTGCACACTACCCTCTTTACGATGTCCCTCTTTTCGGGTACAATAGGTTAGATATATTACAGGAACCGCTTCGCGAACCCTGTAATCAAATATTATACACCATTTCAATGAGAAAGGACATCAGATTATGGCACAAAATCCTGTAGTAACCATCACTATGAAAGACGGCGGCGTCATCAAGCTGGAGCTGTACCCCGAGACCGCGCCGATCTCCGTGAACAATTTCATCAGCCTGGTCAAGAAGAACTTCTATGACGGCCTTGTCTTCCACAGGGTCATCAATGGCTTCATGATCCAGGGCGGCTGCCCGGACGGCACAGGCATGGGAGGCCCCGGCTATTCCATCAAAGGCGAGTTCGCCCAGAACGGCGTCGCCAACAGCTTAAAGCACACAGAGGGCGTGCTGTCCATGGCGAGGTCCATGCACCCCGACTCCGCCGGAAGCCAGTTCTTCATCATGCACAAAAACGCGCCCCATCTGGACGGGGGCTACGCCGCCTTCGGGAAGGTGGTCGAGGGGATGGATGTGGTGAACCGCATCGCGGAGACGGCCACAGATAATTCCGACAGGCCCCTGGAGCCCCAGATCATGCAGAGCGTCACGGTAGATACTTTTGGAGCGGAATATCCGGAACCGGAGAAAATCTGAGCACGGCCCATTATCTCCTGAATTCCTCTTTTCCCGCACAGCTTATTTGGGAATTTACGTGTAGAGATATGCTGGCAGATGCCGCAATTGGAATAAGGGACGATAATGGGTTCTTTGCCATAGGCTTTTCCGCATTCACACTTTGTTCACAATTCATTCAAGTATTTTTAAATTGCAAATCATTGTTTAGACATCTCTCTCCCCTATACTATATTTATCGACAACGTAAGCCACAGTTACTGTTTACTAAATAACTTTTTCATAATAATGCCAAGGGACTCCGGTTCCTTGGCATCCTCCCTTTTAGGGAGCTTCTCCCTTTTTTAGGGGGGGCTTCTCCCTTTCTAGGCAGATTTTTCCTTTTCTTGAGGGATACTCCCTTTCCGGGAGCTTTTTGTCACAGCCTGGGATACAGCTCCTGGAAGATTGCGTCCATCAGCGGTTTCCCATCCCTGCACTCCGCCACCGTGGAAATCACGGCGTCCTTGTCCCGCAGTATGATGGAGAGCTGCAGGTACTTGCCGTCCGCCCGGAAAGACCCGTGAGGCCCTCCCCAGAACAGATAGCCATAGCCGTAATCCTCCTCCAGGCCGGTGGGAACCTGGGCCTTCAGGCTCTCCGCCACCCAGTCCGCGGGAACCAGCTGCTTTCCCTCCCACATGCCTTTCTGCAGATACAATACCCCCAGCTTATGCAGCTCCGACAATGTGAGGAACAGGCCTCCGGCCCCGAAGGTATATCCCAGCGGGTCTGTCTCCCAGGTAGGGCGGCGGATGCCCATGGGGCGGAAAAGCCGCGGCGTCAGGTAGGACACCAAATCGCAGTCCGCCCTGCGCTGGACCAGCACCCCTGCCAGGTAGGGGCCCACATTGTTGTAGACGAACTTGGTCCCGGGACGGCAGGTGAAAGGAAAGCCCAGGGACATCTTCACCCAGTCATCCTGCTCATACAGCGGGCGCTGGACCCCCATCAGCCCTGCCTGCTCCTGCCCCAGGCACATGGTCAAAAGGTCTCTCACCGTGGCCAGCTCCAGGTACTCGCCCACCTGCTCAGGCAGATCCTCCGCAAAAGCGTCCACCAGCCTCTCCTCCAGGGACAAAAGCCCCTCCCTGGCTGCTATCCCTACCGCCGCCGAGGTGAAGCTCTTGCTGGCGGAATACACATTGCGGCGGCACTCGTCGTCCCACAGATGCTTCCATATATCCCTGCCGCCCTGGCTGACCTTCACCCCCAGGATCCCCGTCTTCTCCGTGCGCTCCATGAACCTTCCGATATCCATTTCCTCTTCCTCCCTCGCTTTCTCTGTTTTGATGTCTCTATGGTATCACACAAAACCGTCCCTGCCAACCGGAATCCGCCCCTGGAAAAGAAAAATCCCCCCTAAAAAGGGAGGATGCCAGGAGACTTGCGTCCCCTGGCAATAATTATGAAAAAGTTATTTAGTAAGCTGTGGCTGGCAGTAGCAGCTGCCTTGTTACAAGTATTAGTATAGTAAAAAGAAATGTCTAAAGAATGAGGATAAATCAAAGATTGATTGAATGATTTGTAAACAGAATATGAACGGCAGCCCGCTGCCCCCGGACGCGGAAAAGGACAGCCGCCCGCTTTGCCGGGGACTGCCCTTTCCTTCCATGTCACATTCCATGTCAATTCATATCATCCACGTCGCTTCAATATGCTCAGGCCTTGCCAACGGAACCGAACAGCTCCATCTTCTCCTTCACGGTAGCCTTGATGGCCTCGAAGCCGGGAGCCAGGAGCTTTCTGGGGTCGAAGCCCTTGCCCTGCTGGTCCTTGCCCTCTTCGATGTACTTGCGGGTAGCGGCAGCAAAGGAAAGCTGGCACTCTGTGTTCACGTTAATCTTGGCTACGCCCAGGCTGATGGCCTTCTTAATCATGTCGGCAGGGATGCCTGTGCCGCCGTGGAGCACCAGAGGCATCTCCCCGGTGAGCTGCTGTACGGCATCCAGGGTCTCGAAGCTCAGGCCCTTCCAGTTCTCCGGATATTTGCCGTGGATGTTGCCGATGCCGGCCGCCAGGAAGTCCACGCCCAAATCGGCGATGGCCTTGCACTCCTTGGGATCCGCGCACTCGCCCATGCCTACTACGCCGTCTTCCTCACCGCCGATGGAGCCTACTTCAGCCTCGATGGAGATTCCCTTGCCGTGGGCTGCCGCTACCAGCTCTGTGGTCTTGGCCACGTTCTCCTCGATGGGATAGTGGGAGCCATCGAACATGACGGATGAGAAGCCGGCCTCCATGCACTTATAGCAGTGCTCATAGGAGCCGTGATCCAGGTGCAGGGCCACGGGAACATCGATGTCCAGGTCCTTCAGCAGGCCGTTCACCATGCCTACGACCACGTCATAGCCGCCCATGTACTTGCCCGCGCCCTCGGATACGCCCAGGATGACGGGAGACTTGCACTCCTTGGCGGTCAACAGGATGGCCTTGGTCCACTCCAGGTTGTTGATGTTGAACTGTCCTACTGCATAGTGGCCGGCCTTGGCCTTTTTCAACATTTCTGCTGCTGATACTAACATGATACTTACCTCCATTTTTTATTGATAGCTATTGCCGAATACGGAAATTATATCATATATTTCCGTAAATTGGAATAGCCCGGTTACCTTTATCTACTCCGGCAGCGGCTTTACCCGGATGTCCATTCCCTTACACACATTGCGTATGGTCACTTTTGTGTGGCTGCCGCCGTTCTCGCCGTCCAGGGTCCATGCCACGGCCTCTTTGGACTCGAATGTGAGCTCCGCGGTGCGGAAGCAGTACATGGCGTTGGTGTCGATGGAGCGGTTGAGCAAAGAAATCATGATATTGCTCAGCTCGATGGGGCTCTTCGGCATCCTGATCAGCGTCACCTCGAACAGGCCGTCGTCCAGCTTCACGTTCCTGCCGGTGATATTCTTGAAGCCGCCCACGGAAAGGGAGTTGGTCACCATGCCGAAGATGAAATCGTCCTCCACCTCGTTCCCCTCCCAACTGACCTTCATGGGAAAGGAGCGTATCGAGGACAGGCTCTTCACGCCCTCCAGCAGATACGCCATATGGCCCAGCACGTTCTTCATCTCCTGCCCGGTCTCGTAGGACACGTCCGTGAACAGGCCGAAAGCGGCGATGTATACGAACACGTCGTCCACATCGTCATATCGGAAGGTGCCGATGTCGCAGGGAAAGTCACTGCCCCGCACCGCTATCCGGGCGGCCCGCACCATGTTCTTGGGCAAGGAGATGCTGCCTCCGAAGTCATTTGTGCTCCCCGCGGGGATATAGCCGATGGGCGTGCGCAGACCGCTTTGGATCATTCCCGTCACTACCTCGTCCAGGGTGCCGTCGCCGCCGCTGCATACTATCAGTTCGTAATCCTTCCGGCGGCCCGCCACCACAGCCCTTGCGTCATCCCGCTTCTGTGTGGGCGCTACCGTAATCTCATACCCCTCCTGGGCGAAGATATCCAGTATATCAGCCAGCCTGTTCCTGACCTGGGCCTTGCCGGCTTTGGGATTGTATACAAAAAGCAGCTTTCTCTCCATAGGACATCGCCTTTATTCCCCGCTGGTGAGAAATCCCGTGATTCCGTCCAGCGCGGTCTCCTCGTCAGTCCCCTCCGCGGAAATCTCCAGGTTTTCGCTCAGGTCCATTCCCAGCGTCATCATGCCCATGATGCTCTTGGCATTCACCCTCTTGTCGCCGGACTGGATGTAGATGGAGCTTTCGTACTTGCTGGCCTTCTGCACCAGCATGGCGATATGCCTTGCCATCTGCTCCCCCTCCAGATTGATGCTGATATGCTTCTTTTTCATGAATTTGTCCTCCTTGCGCGTTTTGGCACGCATGTTCTGGTTCCATTGTCCCTATGTTACTTATAATCTTGCTTTCTCCGCCAGCTCGCTGAGCCTGCGCAGTCTATGGTTTACGCCGGACTTTCCCAGTGGCGGGTCGAAGCGCTCGCCCAGCTCCTTCAGGGGGGCATCCGGATATTCCAATCGAATCTCCGCCATCCTGCGCAGGGGCTCCGGCAGGTTCTGGAAGCCATAATGAATCCTCAGGAATTCAATATCCTCCACCTGCCTGGCTGCCGCGGTGACGGTCTTGGCTATATTGGCGGCCTCGCAGTTCACCCGCCGGTTCACGGCACCTCGCATCTCCTTCAGGATCCGCATGTTCTCCAGGTTCATCAGGGACACCGGGGCCTCGCAGACGCTCAGCAGGTTCACGATGCCGGAGCCCTCCTTTAAATAGACCACATGGTACTTCTTCCGGAGAATAATCTTGGATTCGATTTCAAAGCTCCTGATTGCTTCCTGGAGCTGCCAGGCCTTCCTCTCGTCCGTGCAGTCGAACTCCAGATGGTATGCCTTGGTGGGATTGCTCATAGAGCCTATGGCCAGGAACGCCCCCCGCAGGAAAGCCCTCCTACAGCAGGAGTTCTTGATCAGGAGCGGGCTCACCGGCTCTTCCGGGCTTCCCAGCTTCGTAAACAGCCCCTGGAGCTCCTCCTCGTCCAATATCCTGTCCGTATCTATATTATATGTTTTTTTCAGCAATGTAAAGCCTTTTCTGGCCACAGCCTCATTTTCTGTCTGGAAGCCCAGGGTATATCCGGCTTTTCCCCCGGATTCCCCCCCGCTTCGCCCATATGCGCCGCAGAAATTCATGAGGGCGGCCAGCTCCGCTATCTGGCAATGCCTGGCGGGATTCATCCGCTTTGCCAGCTCCTTCTTCACTTCACCAGAAAATGACATGTCTATTTCCCCTGCTGCGTAATGTCGCGGTGGTACAGCTTGCAGCCGTACCCTCCCCTGCCCTTCATGCGCCGGTACAACTCCCTCGCCAGCGTGACGCTACGGTGCTGCCCCCCTGTGCAGCCGATGGCCACCACCAGGCGGTTCTTTCCCTCTTTCACATAGTTCGGTATCAGGAACTCCAGCATGTCCGTGAGCTTCTCCAGGAAGACCTCCGCCTCCCGGAAGCCCATCACGTACTCCTGAACCTCCCTGTCGTTCCCGGTCTTGCATTTGAGCTCCTCTATATAAAAAGGATTGGGGAGGAAGCGCACGTCCAGCACAAGATCCGCGTCCGCCGGGATGCCGTGCTTGAAGCCAAAGGACATCACCGTCACCATAAGGCTGTTGTACGCCGCGTCCTCCACGAAAATGCGGTTCAGCTCCTCCTTCAGCTCCCTTGTGAGCAGGTTCGAGGTGTCAATTACATAATCGGCATGCCGGCGGATATTCTCAAGTACCCTGCGCTCGATTCTGACGCCGTCCTCCACACGCTTGTCCATGGCAAGGGGATGGACGCGCCTGGTCTCCTTGTATCTCTTGATCAGGACGCCCTCGTCAGCGTCCATGAAGAGAATCTCCAGCTTCGTGCCCAGGCTCTTAAGCTTCTCCAGAATCTTCGTGGCATCCTCAAAGCTCTGGTCGGAGCGCACGTCCAGCCCCAGGGCCACCTTGCCCACCTCGCTGCCGGGCATGGAGACCAGCTCCGCGAATTTCTCCACCAGCGACACCGGAAGATTATCCACACAGTAAAAGCCCACATCCTCCAGCATCTTCAGGGCGGTGCTCTTCCCCCCGCCGCTCATCCCCGTGACTACTACGAATCTCATAATGTCCTCCGGCCGCCCAATCCTCCGGACGGCCATGTCAACAACCCTGTCCTATCCCAAAAACACAATCTCCGGCTCCAGGTCCACCCGGAACCTCTCCTTCACCCGTGCCTGTATCTCCTCTATGAGGGCCCGCACATCCCGGGCCGTGGCGTCTCCGGTATTTATCACGAAGCCGCAGTGCTTCTCGGAGACCTGGGCGCCGCCGATCCGGTATCCGGCGAAGCCCGCCTCCATGATCAGCTTCCCGGCGAAATGCCCCTCAGGCCGCTTGAAGGTGCTGCCGGCGCTGGGGTACTCCAGGGGCTGCTTCTCCCTGCGCCTTGCGGCCAGTTCCTCCATTTTCGCCCGGATGGCCTCCCTGTCCCCCGGCTCCAGCCGGAAGGTGACCTCCGTCACCGTGAAGGCGCTGCCCCGGATGACGCTGCCGCGATACCGGAACTCCATGGTATCGTTGTCCAGCTCCATGGACTCGCCCTCCTTGCTCACCACCCGGACCTGGTTCACCACCTGGCTCATCTCTCCCCCGTAGGCCCCGGCGTTCATCACCACGCCGCCTCCTACCGTGCCGGGTATGCCGGAGGCGAACTCGAAGCCCGCAAGCCCGTGCTCCAAAGCGGCGGCCGCCACCTGCCTTAAGGTAGCGCCTGCCTTGGCGATGATATGGCATCCCTGTACGGAAATATCGCTCATCTTTTGTCCTATCTGCAGGACTACGCCCCTGTACCCGGCGTCGTCCACCAGCAGATTGCTCCCGTTGCCCAGCACAAAAAACGGTACGCCCGCCAGCCCCAGATACCGCCGCACTTTCCTAAGCTGTTCCTCGTCCTCCAACTGCACAAAGCAATCGGCAGGTCCCCCTATCCGAAAGGTAGTGTGGCCTGCCATTGGCTCCTGCAGGTGGATGTTGTCCCGGGGCACGTATCTTTGTAATGCTTCCACCACTGCTCCACTGATCATTGAAATTGACTTCCCTTTTCTATTTGATTCCCGGCAGGTATGCCGCGGCTACGCGTTGTCCCGCAGGAGCAATGCCGCCGCGCCGTAGATGCCGGCGTCGTTCCCAAGCTCGGCCAGGACGAACTTCGCGTCCCTGCACTGGGGGAACGCGTACTTCCTGAAATTGGGCTCCACGAAGGTCAGGAGGATATCCCCGGCCTTGGACACACCGCCGCCGATGACGAAGGCCTCCGGGTTCACCACTGCCGCCACGATGGCCAGGCCCTTGCCCAGATAGTCCCCGAAGCGCTCCGCAATCTCTATGGCCACCCCGTCCCCTGCCTTCACGGCATCGAACACGGCCTTGGCGCTGACCTTTCCCCGGCGCAGGACGCTTTCCTTCTCATCCTCCCCCAGGCGGCGCTTCGCCAGACGCACGATGCCCGTGGCGGAAGCGTACTGCTCCAGACAGCCGCTGTTCCCGCAGTTGCAGCGCTCCTCCTCCCCGTCCTGGAGATGGAGATGCCCAATCTCGCCGCCGGCTCCCGTGGAACCGGCCAGGAGCCTGCCGTCTACGATGATGCCGCCGCCCACGCCTGTGCCCAGGGTCACGGCCACCATGTTCTCATAGCCCTTGCCGCCGCCCTGCCACAGCTCGCCGAAGGCGGCTACATTGGCATCGTTGGCAGCCCTCACCGGTACCTTAATATATGCGCCCAGGGCCTTCGGTATGTCAAGGGAATCCCACCCCAGGTTCACCGCCCTGCCCACCAGCAGGCCGTTGCGGTCCACGGGCCCCGGAACGCCGATGCCGATTCCCGCCACGTCCGCCTCCGCCAGGCCCTTCTCCTCCATCTTGGCCGTGATGCTCTTCGCCACGTCCGGCAGGATGGCCTCCCCCTGGTTCTCCGTCACCGTGGGAATCTCCCATTTGTCCAGGAGCGTCCCCTCTCCGTCGAACAGGCCCAGTTTTACGGTCGTACCTCCTACATCCACCCCAAATGCATACTTGCTCATACGTCTCTGATCCTTTCTATGCTTTATGCTGTTGCTGTACCTTCTCGTCCCTTATCGGAAGAATCTACCATTCGTCCTCGTCCCTGTTCCTGGCGAAGGAATTCTGTACCCGGGTGTATAGCTCCTGGGCCGCGTTGTAGCCCATCTTCTTCTGTCTGTGGTTGACGGCGGCAGACTCGCAGATTACCGCCAGGTTCCGGCCCGGGCGGATGGGGATATTGTAGCACACCACCTTGTTGCCCAGGTATTCCGTGTAGTTCTCCTCCAGGCCCAGCCTGTCGTACTCCTTGTCCCTGTCCCAGTCCTCCAGGCGGATGACAAGGTCTATGTTCTGGGTGTCCATGACGGAGGAGGCGCCGAAGAGCGCTTTCACGTCCACCACGCCGATGCCACGCAGCTCAATCAGGTGCTTAAGCATGTCCGGGGCGGAGCCTACGAGCGTGTCGTCGCTCACCTTCCTGATCTCCACCACATCGTCGGTGACCAGCCGGTGCCCTCTCCGAATCAGCTCCAGGGCCGCCTCGGACTTGCCGATGCCGCTCTCGCCGGTGATCAGCAGCCCCTCCCCGTAGACGTCCACCAGCACGCCGTGGACGGAGATGCAGGGGGCCAGCTTCACGTTCAGCCACCGGATGGACTCGGCCATGAAGATGGATGTGGTCTTCCTGGAGGACAGAAGGGGTATCTTGTGGGTGAGGGCCGCCTGCATGAAGATAGGGTCAGGCTTCAGCTCCCGGCAGAACACCACCGCGGACACGTCATACTCCATGAATTCGTTGTAGATCTCCCGCTTCCTTTCGTCCGACAGGCCCTCCATGTACGTATACTCCACGAAGCCGATGATCTGGAGCCTGGTGGCGTCGAAATGCTCGAAATAGCCGGTGAGCTGCAGCGCGGGCCGGTTGATTTCGGGCTGGGTGAGGCGGATATCCGACACATCGATCTCCGGCGTAAGGTTCTCCAGTTTCATCTTTTCAATGAGGCGGGTCAATCTGACACTTTCCATGGCTTGTCTCCTGCTTATGATTTCGCGGCCGTCTTCCTTCCACAGCCGCTCTGCTGGCTGATATGATAGTATCTTGATTGTAACATAAGAAAATCATAATGTGAAGACCTTCTAAAGAAAAAGAACAGAAAAGGGGGCGGGGGTCAGGCAGGGCCCTCCCCCGGTTTGTGGAAAAAGTCGTAGATGGCCTCCGCGGCCCTGCGGTTGATTTCCGGCAGGCTGCCAAGCTCCTCCACGGAAGCCGCCTTGATGTCCTCGATGGATCCGAAGCTCCGCATCAGGGCCTTCCTCCTGGCGGGGCCTACGCCGGGAATCCCGTCCAGGACGGACTTCACCTGGGCCTTGCTGCGCAGGGACCTGTGGTACTCGATGGCGAAGCGGTGGGCCTCGTCCTGGATCCTGGTAATCAGCTTGAAGCCCTCGGAGCGGGTGTCTATGGGCAGCTCCACATTGTTGAAGTACAGGCCCCTGGTGCGGTGGTTGTCGTCCTTCACCATGCCGCAGACGGGGATGGCGATGCCAAGCTCCCGGAGCACGGACAGGGCGATGTTCACCTGGCCCCTGCCGCCGTCCATCATCAGCAGGTCGGGGAACCTGGTGAAGCTCCCGTAGGCTGCGTCCAGCGCCTTCTCCTCCAGTTCTTTGCTCTCCTCCAGCCCGTGGCGGAAGCGCCTGGTGAGGACTTCCCGCATGCAGGCGTAGTCGTCGGGGCCGGAGACGGTCTTGATGCGGAATTTCCGGTAGTCGCTGGGCTTTGGCTTCCCTTTCTCGAAGACGATCATGGAGCCCACGTTCTCGAAGCCGTTGATGTTGGAGATGTCGAAGGCCTCCATGCGCTCGATCTTCCCAAGCCCCAGCAGGGCGGCGATCTCTTTGGCCGCGCCTATGGTGCGTCCCTCCTCCCGCTTGAGCCGCTCCCTGTCCTGCTCCAGGATATGCCTGGCGTTCTGGGCGGCCAGCTCCACCAGCTTCTCCTTGGCCCCGATTTTGGGCACCCGGACATAGACCCTGCCGCCCTTGCGGCCGGTGAGCCATTTCTCGATCAGCTCCCTGTCCTCTATCTCGTACTGCAGCATCAGCTCCCTGGGGATGAAGGGCGTCCCGGCGTAGAACTGCTTCACGAAGTTCTCCAGAATCTCCGCCTTGCCGTTTTCCGACACATGTGTCATATAATAGTGTTCCCGGCCAATCAGCTTCCCGTCCCGGACGAAGAACACCTGCACCACGGCCTCCCTGTCGTCCTGGTACAGGGCGATGACGTCCTTGTCCTCCCCTGCGCTGTCGGTGATTTTCTGCTTCTGGGCCACCTGCTTCACGCTGTTGTAGAGGTCCCGGTATCCCGCCGCGGCCTCGAAGTCCAGCTCCTCCGCGGCGGCGCGCATCTTCCCCTCCAGCTCCTTCAGGATCGGGCTGTAGTTTCCGTTCAGGAACTCCAGGGCCTGCTCCACCTGCTCCCGGTACTGCTCCCTGGCGACATAGCCCTGGCAGGGCCCCAGACACTGCTTGATATGGTAGTTCAGGCAGGGCCGCTCCGAGCCGATGTCCCTGGGGAGGCTGCGGTTGCAGGTGCGGAGCCGGTAGAGCTTGTTCAGCAGCTCGATGGTGTCCTTCACCGCCGCGGCGCTGGTGTAGGGGCCGAAATATTTGGACTTGTCCTTCTTCATGAGCCGGGAGAACTGTACCCTGGGGTACTCCTCCCCCAGAGTCACCTTGATGTAGGGGTAGGTCTTGTCGTCCTTCAGCAGGGTGTTGTACTTGGGGGAGTTCTCCTTGATCAGGTTGTTCTCCAGCACCAGGGCCTCCAGCTCGGAGTCCGTGACGATGTACTCGAACCGGGCGATCAGGGACACCATCTTGTCGATGGCGGGGCCTCTGCCGATGTTCTCCCGGAAATAGGAGCGGACGCGGTTGTGGAGGTTCACGGCCTTGCCCACATACAGGATGACATCCTTGTCGTCACGCATGATGTAGACGCCGGGCTCTTTGGGCAGTTTCTTCAATTCTTCTTCGATGTTGAACAACATAGAGGCTCCTTCTACGATTGGACAGGGGAATGCTTTCCTCCACTGTCCGTACATGAAAAACCAAGCCTCTCCCACTGTATGAGAAAGGCTTGCCTGATTTTCTTACTCTATCCTGCCGTTGGAGAACCTGCCTACGGGGCGGGCGTCGGATTCCTGCTCCCCGGATGCCTCCGCTTGGGAAACCTGCTCCGGGGCCTCTTTGCCGCCCGTCCAGGCGCTCTGCTCCGGCCGGGGGGCAGACTCACGGGGCTGCGGGACAGCGTTCCCGGCGCTCTCCTGCGCCGGCGCACCCTGCGGCTCTTCCACCGGGGCTTCCGCCCTGGCTGCGGGCTGCGGCTGCCGGGCGTCCCCATCGCCTTCCGCGGAATCCGACGGTTCGGGATTCCGGCGGCTCTCCTCCGCTTTCTCCGCATCCGCATCCGCTTCGGAGGCAGGCTCCGCTCCCGGCACAGCCGCGGCCTTCTCCCCGGCCGTTTCCCGGGCGGGAGCCGCAGCGGCCTCCTGTCCCTTCGCGGCCTCTCCGTCCCGGCCTTCCTTCCCGGCCGCCTGTCCCGGCCCTCCGGATTCCGCTTCCCCGGATTCTGTTTCCTCAGGCTCCGGTAGGCCCTTCTCCCGGCGGAAAATCTGCATGAACTCCTTGCCGGTGATGGTCTCCTTCTCGATCAGGAACTCCGCCAGCTTATCCATGACCCCTCTGTTCTCCCGGATCAGCTCCAGGGCCTTGTCATAGCTTCCCTTCAATATCTCCACCACTTCCGCGTCGATCTGGGCCGCTGTGGCGTCGCTGCAGTTCAGGGCCGTCCTTCCCTCCAGGTACTGGCTCTCCACCGTGGCCAGCCCCATCAGGCCGAACTTCTTGCTCATGCCGTAGCGGGTCACCATATTCCGCGCGATGTCGGTGGCTTTCTCGATATCATTCGCAGCGCCGGTGGTGACGGTGTCGAAGACCACCTCCTCGGCAGCCCTGCCGCCCACCAGGCTCACCAGCATATCCCGCAGCTCCGCCTCGGTGTTCAGGTACTTCTCCTCCTCGGGCACATGCATCACGTATCCCAATGCCCCCATGGTCCGGGGCACGATGGTGATCTTCTGCACGGGCTCGGAATTCTTCTGCAGGGCGCTGATCAGGGCGTGGCCCACCTCGTGGTAGGACACGATCTTGCGCTCCTCCCTGCTCATGATGCGGTCCTTCTTCTCCTTGCCCACCAGCACCACCTCCACCGCATCGAAGAGGTCTTTCTGGCACACATAGTCCCTGCGCTCCTTCACGGCATTGATGGCCGCCTCGTTGATCATGTTGGCCAGGTCGGAGCCCACCGCGCCGCTGGTGGCCAGTGCGATGGCGTCCAGGTCAACGGTCTCGTCCATCTTCACGTCCTTGGCGTGGACCTTCAATATCTCCACGCGGCCCTTCAAATCCGGCTTATCCACGATGATGCGCCTGTCGAAGCGGCCGGGGCGCAGCAGGGCCTTGTCCAGGATCTCCGGGCGGTTAGTCGCACCTAATATCAAAATGCCCTTGGAACTGTCGAAGCCGTCCATCTCGGACAGCAGCTGGTTCAGGGTCTGCTCCCGCTCCTCGTTCCCGCCGCCGTACTTGGAGTCGCGGCTGCGGCCGATGGCGTCGATTTCGTCTATGAAGATGATGCAGGGGGCGTTCTTGGTGGCTTCCTTGAACAGGTCGCGCACACGGCTGGCCCCCACGCCCACGTAGAGCTCTATGAAGTCGGAGCCCGTCAGGGAGAAAAAGGGCACATGGGCCTCTCCGGCCACAGCCTTGGCCAGCAGGGTCTTGCCCGTTCCGGGAGGGCCCACCAGCAGCGCGCCCTTGGGGAGCCTGGCGCCGATTTTGGAATATTTCCCGGGATTGTGGAGGAAGTCCACCACCTCCACCAGGGACTCCTTGGCCTCGTCCTCACCGGCCACGTCCTTGAAGGTGACTCCCGTCTCCTTCTGGACATAGACCTTGGCGTTGCTCTTGCCCACGCCCATGGGGCCGCCTGCGCCGCCCATCTTCTTGAACACCACCCCCAGCAGGATCCACATCAGCAGCACCGGCAGCACCACGTACAGCAATATATCCAGGATGCGGCCGGAATTGTCGCTGAGTATCCTGGTGCCGTCCACGCCGTGGGCCTCCAACCGGGAGGTGAGGGTGTCCAGGTCCTCCATGATGACGGTGGAGTAGGTGGTCTGCGCATTGCCGTAGAAGGGATATCCCGGCACCGCCGGGGCCGCCTCCACGGGAGCCTTGACCCCCTCCTTCAAAGTGAACAGCACCTGCCCTGTGCTCTGCACCTCCACGGCCTCCACCTGATCCGCGTTGATGTATTCCAGGAATTTGGTATAGCTGATCTCCTGGGAGCTGCCGCTGGAGCCGAACATCAGGTTCCAGAGCATGAAGACCAGCAGGACCGTGCTCAGTCCTGCCAGCAGTATCATCATGAGGTTGGGCCGCCTGGGGGGCTGGTTGCCGTTCCCGTTGCCGCCGTTCCCTCCGGGCATGTTGCCCCGCCCGCCGTTGTTGTATCCTCCGCCATTGTCATATTGGTTCATTTGATTGTCCATAACAGCTCCGTTTCGTCACGTCTCTTATTTTGCCTCTTCGTCTCAGGCCCATGGCCACCGGATACAGTCCCGGCGCAATGGGTCTTATTCATTATAGCACTTTGATGATAGAAAGTGCAAAGCATTTTCTATTATAGTAACAACCAATTGATAAATCAATAGCAGAAATGTGAAAAAAATCCCCCAACTCTTAAAGATTTCTAAACTTATCCCTTATAGAGCGCCGCAGATATCCGGCAGTCCCGCCCCTTCTTCCATGGCTTCCGGATCCGCGGCCCCATCCCTCCCAGCATGCCCTCCCTCCTGCGAAACATACCAGTGGCTCCGAGGCCGGGTTCCGCTGCCAGAATAATATCGCCTGCCAGGCCTACTCCTCCTTCTTCCAGGCCTCGATGGCGCAGGCATGCTCCTTGCTCTTTTTGTCGTATGCGATTCCCACCAGCAGGATGTCGCCGGTGTATCCCTGGATCCATGACGCGTACTGCCTGTCCTTAATCTGGGCTATGGCCCCCCGGGCGGATTTGTTCCATTTCAGCTCCACCACCAGGGCCGGGCGGGCCGTGTCACGTTTTGGCAGATAGACTACGTCTGCGTAGCCCTTGCCGGAGGGCAGCTCCATGACAGGGTTCATGTAGTATGCTTTTGCGCTATAGTAGGCCATGAGGACGGTACAGGTCAGGGAGTTCTCGTTGTTGTATTTCAGGAGGGATGCCGTCTCGCCGTGGATGGCGGACATCCCCGCCGCCACGGCCTCCCCGTCCAGTGCCCAGGTGCTGCGCAGCAGCTCCTCCGAGCGGTTCAGGGCATCCGTCAGGCCGCCCCAGCTCGGGCTGTCCACCACGTTCAGGAATTCCTGGGTAATCTCCAGGTTCGGGATAAACACTTCGCCAGACTCCCCGTCATAGGAGAGGTAGCCCAGATGGACCAGCAGTGTGAGCACGTCATCCTTTGTCCCGAACGTGGTCATGTCGTTCTGGAACTTCTCCGGCCTGATCCTGCAGGGCCTTCCGCCAAGCATCTCCACCACCGCCTCCTTCAGCCCGTCAAAGTCCCTCTCGATATAGACCTTCAATGCCTCATAGGTCTCCGTTCCCGTCCAATAGCTCCTGAACCGCTTCCATGTCAGCGCATCCGCCACGGACTTCGGGTTATAGATATGGCTCCCGCCGATCAGGTAGCCGTCGTACCACCTCTCCATCTCTCCGTAGTCCACTCCCTGCTTTTCACATTGCCCCAGCACCTCTTTCTCCGTAAAACCGAAATATTCCTCCAGACCTTTAGGATCCGTCATGGAATACTCGTCAAAAATATTCAGGGCCGAATGCTCCCCATACTTCTTGATGGGCAGGATTCCCGTCATGTACGCCAGCTCCACGTATTCCGCGCCCTTGAACAGACCCCGCAGGAAGTCCAGATATGCCTTCTGTACCTCCTTCTGCTCCTTCGCCATGCGGAACACGCAGTCCCATTCGTCGATGATGAAGACGAATCCCTGGCCGGTCTGGCCGTATATCTCGTCCAGTACGCTCTTCAGCCTGCTGCCCTCCGGGAAATCGCCGCATTCCGGGAACTCTCTTTTCAGGTCTCGGATGACCATGCGTTCGATATCATCGATGAACCTGTCGTAGCTGCTTTTGCTTTCCAGGAAACGCTGCACGTCCCACCGGATCACGTTATGGCGGTTCAGGTGCACTGGAAAGGATTCCTCCCCCTCAATCGCAAGCCCGGAGAACAGCCGCCTGGAATCGCAGCCTCGGCTGTAATAAGCAGCCAGCATGTTAGCCGCCATGGACTTTCCAAAACGTCTGGGCCTGCTGACGCAGAGGAACCGCCGCTCCGTCCGATAAGCTCTGTTCATCTGGGCTATCAGCATGCTTTTATCTACATAAATATCGGAATTCCGCGACATTTCGAATGATGCATCGCCCATATTCACATATATCCCCATAGTCCCGCACTCCTTCCGCCGTCTTTTATGACTCTATGATAATATGCCCTGTCGGAAGCGTCAACAATCGCCTCCGAAGTATCGCTCGTCTTTTCCGCAGTCCGCCATCACTCCTCCAGAACCTTATACAGCCTATGGAACGCCCCTTCCCTCTCCATCAGTTCGTCAAAGCTTCCCCTCTCCACGATCCTCCCGCCGTCCATCACGATGATCTTGCTGTACTTCCGCATCAGCGTCCTGTTGTAATCGTATGGTCAATCCTTGTCTCAGGTCTTCCTCCAGGTCTCGATGAGACAGGCGTGCTCCTTGCTCTTCTTATCGTAGCTGATTCCCACCAGCAGGATGTCGCCCGTGTAATCCGCAATCCAGGCCGCGTATTGCCTGTCCTTAATCTGGGCTATGGCTCCCCGGGCGGATTTGTTCCATTTCAGCTCTACCACCAGAGCCGGGCGGCCTATGCCGCGTTTGGGCAGATAGACTACGTCTGCGTAGTCCTTTCCAGAGGGCAGCTCCATGATAGGGTTCATATAGTATGCCTTTGTGCTGTAGTAAGCCATGAGGACGGTACAGGTCAGGGAGTTCTCGTTGTTGTACTTCAGGAGAGAGGCTGTCTCATCGTGGATGGCGGACATCCCCGCCGCCACGGCCTCCCCGTCCAGGGCCCAGGTGCTGCGCAGCAGCTCCTCCGAGCAGTTCAGGGCCTCCGTCAGGCCGCCCCAGCCGCCCACCTTTATGGCCCGCATATATTCCTGCGCTATCTCCTGGTTCGGGATGAAGGCCTCCTCTGTGTCCTCATCATAGGCCAGATACCCCAGATGAATCAAAAGTGTGAGCACATCGTCCTTGGTCTTGAAGGTAGTCATGTCGTTCTGGGAGGTGGTGGCGTCTACCCTGCAGCGCGCGCCGCCAAGCATCCCCACAACTGCCTCCCTGAGCCCGTCGAAATCCAAATCGATATAGACCTTCAGCGCCTCATAGGTCTCTGTGCCGGTCCAGTAGCTCCTGCACTTCCCCCGCCGCACCGCGTCCACCACAGACTTTGGGTTGTAGATATGGATGCCGTTCATCAGATAGCCGTCGTACCATCTCTCCACGTCCTGGAAATCCATACCCGTACTGGTGCACAGTCCATGGACCTCCTCCTCTGTAAAACCGAAAAACATGGCCAGCTCCGCAGAGTCAAGCATGGAGTATTCCTCGAAGATGTTCAGGGCCGAGTGCTCCCCATACTTCTTGATGGGCAGGATTCCCGTCATATATGCTAATTCCACGTACTCCGCGCCCTTGAACAGGCCCCGCAGGAAGTCCAGATACGCTTTCTGCATCTCTTCCCGCTTCTTCGCCATGCGGAACACGCAGTCCCATTCGTCGATGATGAAGACGAATCCCTGGCCGGTCTGTCCGTATACCTCGTCCAGAACCGTCTTCAGCCTGCTGCCCTCCGGAAAATCGCCGCATTCCGGGAACTCCTTCTTCAAGTCCCGGATCACCATATCCTCGATGTCATTGATGAATCTGTCGTAGCCGCTTTTGCTTTCCAGGAAACGCTGCACATCCCACCGAATCACATTATGACGGTTCAGGTGCATCGGAAAGGATTCTTCCCCTTCGATAGCAAGCCCGGAGAACAGCCGACTGGAATCGCAGCCGCGGCTGTAATAGGCTGCCAGCATGTTAGCCGCCATGGACTTCCCGAAGCGCCTGGGACGGCTGACGCAGAGGTTCTTCTGCTGGGTTCGGATGACACCATTGATATAGGCTATCAACCCGCTTTTATCCACATAGATTTCAGAGTTTATCGCCTCCTGAAACGATGCCTTCCCCGGATTCACATATATCCCCATAGCCTCATGCTCCTTCCGTCATCTTTCTGTCTCTATGATAATATGCCCTGTCGGAAACGTCAAGCAAACGTCCTCGGAATATCGCCCAATCGTCTTTTCTTATATACTGCATAACGCTGAATGCTGCCTAATGTAATCATGTGAATGAACCTGTCAGCGTTATGCAGTCCGGTTTCACGGCAAGTGAAATCGTTAAGCAGTATAAATCGTGCGTCTCCCCCTGTTCAAAGAATATCCTTCGTCTGAACCTTCCACATCCGGGCATATCTTCCGTTTTCCTTCAGCAATTCCTCATGGGAGCCCGTTTCGGCTATCCTTCCTTTTTCCAGAAACAGGATCCTGTCCACATCCTTCGTTATCACCAGCCTGTGGGAGATGACGACGCAGGCCCGCCGGGCGCATAGTTCCAGCATGCTTCTGCACATCTCATATTCGCTCATGGGATCCAGCGCGCTTGTGGGCTCGTCCAGGATGACGATATCCGATTCGCGGGCGAACGCCCTGGCAAGGGCTAACATGGCAGAAGGAAAGCTGCAGATTCCCCTGCGGCATCTCCCTGCTGCGGCTCATAAGCCAAAAACTCCATGAACGTGCCGATGTACATGGCATGCTCCTGAAACTCTACAAGGATGTCCGAAAAGCTGCGGATCGACCAGGAGACGGAGCTGATGGTGTTCGCCACTACCAATGCGCCGCTGACCGCAACCGTCCTGGTGACTACCGCCTTATATATGGCAAGCACGATTCCCCCCAGATAGACCACCACATCCATCAGCATATAGTCCAGATATTCATAGAATGCCATCCGGAATCCATGCTTCCTGACGATTCGCTGGAACCCCTCCATGATATCACCAAAATGTCTTATCAGGACACGGGCAATCCCTGTGGTGCGCATCTCCTCTGCGTACTCCTTCGAATAGAATATGCGCCTTATATAAGCCTCCTCCCGCTCATTTGCCTAAGTCTCCATACGGCAGGCGAATCTCGCCTTTCCCTGGGCTTTTCCGATGAAGAAGCTCACGAACAGCGGGATCAGCGCGATGGCCAGGAAGGCAGGGTCAATCGTAAAGATCACGAAGGATGTGGAGAAAATGGCGAACAGATTGTTGACGAAGGAATTCATCGAGGCCAGGAAGGCGTCCGAGCGCCCTTCAACCTCATGCATCGCCCGGATATATCCATCATAGAACTCTGGGGCACCATAGCAGAGCAGGTCGATCTCCTTCATTTTCCCGGAGACGAGCTTCCTCATATATTGGGATATCCTCAGGTTCGATTGGGGCACATAGCAGCTTTCGTACCAGTTCCTAGCCGCCAGAAAAACAATCTGCGCCAAGCAGATGAGCCCGACCTTCCGGCAGATGTTCCAAAATCCATCCCCATTCTGCCAACCGTCAAGCACTATCAGGAAAATATACACATCAAAAATAAAGTTGAATACAGCCTGGATGATGGTCATCAGAATATTCAGGAATATCCTGGCCTTGCTCGCACAAAAAATATGCCGCATCCAAAATATATTGTTGGTGATCGCATTCGTTTTCACGCGTCTTGCCTCTGCCCGCTCCCCTGAACTCTCCACATCCGTCTCCCTGTCGAATTTCCGCCCTCGCTTTGTCCATATCTACTATAACATATCCCCTTTCTTAAAAAAAGTGTTTCCCAGTCCTATTTGCGTATTTCTTTGCTCTTCCGAAGCATACCAATGGCTTTGGGCCAGGTACATGGACGCGTACACGCCCTCCCTCTCCATCAGCGAGCCGTGGGTCCCGTCCTCCACCAGCCTCCCGCCCTCCAGCACCAGGATCCGATCCGTGTACCTGGCCACCGCCAGCCGGTGGGAGATCAGGATGCAGGCGCGCTCCCGCATCATCTCCGTGAAGTTGGCATACAGTTCGTTCTCCGCCACGGGGTCCAGGGAGGCTGTGGGCTCGTCCAGCACACAGATCGCGCTGTCACGGTAGCAGGCTCTGGACAGGGCCAGCCTCTGCCACTGCCCGCCGGAGAGCCCCGTGCCCTCCGGGGAAAGGGTCCCCAGGGGCTTTTCCAGCATCCCCGCCAGGTCCTCCGCCAGCCCCTGGCGCAGGGCAGCCCGGACGGCCTTCTCCCGCTCCCGGACAGGGGCCCGCATCTTCTCCACGTCGCCAAGCTCCACGTTTTCCCGGACGGTGAAGGAATACTTTCCGTAGTCCTGGAACACCACGCTGAAATGCCGCCGGAGCGCATCCGGGGACATCTGCGCTACATCCTGTCCGTCTATGAAGATATGGCCCGAGTCCGGCTGGTAGAGCCCGCACAGCAGCTTCACCAGGGTGGACTTTCCGGAACCGTTGTGCCCTACCAGGGCTGTCCGCGTCCCGGGAGCCATGGCGAAGCTCACGTCCCGGAGGGCAGGCTCCTTCCGCCCCGGGTAGGTGAAGGTCACATGCTCGAAGCGGATGCCCTTCCCCGCTGCCTCCCGGGTTCCCTTTTTTCCGGCCAGGGCTTCCTTTTCCGTCAAGGCCGTTTTCCCTGCCGGGGACTCCTCCTGATCGGTCAGGGCCGTTTTTCCTGCCAGGGGCTCCTCCTTTTCCGTTAAGGCCGTTTTCCCTGCCGGGGACTCCTCCTGATCCGTCAGGGCGGTTTTCCCTGCCGGAGCCTCCGCCAGCTCCAGAAAGGCCACATAGTATCCCACGTAGGCCGCCCGCCTCTGCAGTTCGGAATATTTCTCCCCCAATGCCCGGAACGTGCCCGCCATCTGCTGCAGGGAGCCCACCAAAGCCACGAACAGGCCCAGGGTGGCTTTTCCCTTTAACAGGGCGTTCACGGAAAAGAACAGCACGACGGCCATCCACAGCACCGTGGCCATCTCCCCGTAGGAGTAGACCAGTTGGGACTGTATGGTCCGCCTGTACCGCTCTTTTACGATGCGGTCGCTGAGCCCCTTCCTCTTTTTCAGGAAAAAGGGCACGGCCCCGGCCACCCTCAGGTCGTAGAGGGTCTCTTTGCCGCTCAGGGCCCCTTCGTAGCTCTCCATCAGGCGCTCCTCCCGGGTCTGGCCCTCGTACAGCCCCATCATCAGGCGGATGCGCTTCAAATCGAAGTAAAGCATGGCCCCGAAGGCCGGTATCCCCAGAATCAGGCACCAAAAGGAGAGCCCGGCGAAGACAGCACCGTAACAGCAGATGCGGATCAGCTCCGAGGCGGCCTCCAGAAAGGTGGTGAAGAATTCCAGGATGTGCTCCTGAGGCGCGTCCCCGGCCCGCTTTATGGTGTCAAGGGCCTCCTGGGACTCATAGGCGGCGTATCGGATCCTGGAGAACTTTCCCAGCACCTGTTCCGAGAAATGGCCGTAGAGCTTCTTGCGCATCCGCTGTCTGCCCAGGCGGTTGCCGTAGGTCATGAGGAGGGACAGGAGAAAAATGCCTCCGAAGAGCAGTATCTCCCCAAAGAGCTTCCCCTCTCCGGAGACTGCGGCGTCCAGGAGCCTGCCCCGGCAGAGGAGGGACAGCGGGCCCAGGAGGGCAAGGAGCAGCATGGTGAGCAGATACCAGAACATCTCTGTCCGGCATGCCTGGAAAAGGGATGAGACTATCACTTTATATCTGGTCGGTTTCATGGTCGGCTTCATGGCTGTCATCCTGGTTCCTTCCGCCCGTTTCTGCGGGTTTCTGCGGGCATCCTGTCTCTACGGGCATCCCGCCCGGGGGCATCAGCGGTATCCGTGTACCATCTGCTCTGCATGTCGTAGAGTTTCCTGTATGCTCCCCCTTCCGCCATCAACTGCTCATGGCTGCCCCATTCCGCGATGCTCCCGTCCTGCATCACGGCGATTTTGTCCACCTGGCGGCACAGCCCTACCCGGTGGGAAATGATGATCGTGGTGCGCCCTCCGGACAGGCGCAGGAATTCCTCCAGGATACGGTTCTCCTGGAGGGGATCCAAAGCGGAGGTGGGCTCGTCCAGGATGACCAGCTCTCTGTCGGCAAACAGCACTCTGGCCAGCGCCAGGCGCTGCTTCTGCCCTTCCGAGAATGCAGGGCCTCCGAACTCCCGCCCTAAAATGCCGCCTCCCTGACTTTCGCTTTCTCTCAAGGCTCTGCACCCTCCCCAGTCTTCCGCTCCGCAAAACCCTCCATCCATGTCCACCCGTCTCAGCACTTCCCGGACGCGCTCCCTGTCCCCCACCCGGCCGATGTCCGCCAGGGCCACATTCTCCGCCAGGGTAAGATTGTACAGGGCGAAGTCCTGGGTCAGGAGCGCCGCATGCCTGTACAGGGATTCCTTCCGCAGCCTCCGCAGATCCGTTCCGTTATAGCGGACCTCTCCCCGCTCCGGCAGGTAGATTCCCAGCAGCAGCTTCACCAGCGTGGTCTTCCCGCTCCCGTTGGCCCCCACCAGCGCCACCACCTCCCCCTGCCGAATCGTCAGGGAGACGGATTTCACTGCCTCTTTCCCGCCATGGGGATACCGGAAGCTGACATCCTTCAATTCAATGGCTCTGATCGGCTCCGAAAGCTCCAGAAGCCCCTCCTGTTCCGGGGCGCCGTCATCTATAAAGGCAAAATAGTCCGCCGCCAGCCCCAGGAAGCCCGGGATTTTTCCCAGGGAGCCGAAGAAGTTCCCAACCACGTCCTGGACGCTGGCGAATGCCACCAGGCACGCGCCGAACACCGGGGCGGATATCATGCCCTCCCGGAGCAGCCACAGGCAGAAGGCCACGCCCGTGAGGTAGCCCAGGGTCTTTACGGCATCGCAGAGCAGGTGATAACGGCTCTTTTTCCTGTCCAGCCTCCACTGGGCCTCATTCACGCTGTCCCGCTCCTCCTTCCATCGGTCTGCCAGGTAGCCGTCGAAGCCCATGACCCGCATCTCCTTCACGTTTCCCGGACTGGTGAACAGGGACCATATATAGTCCCGCTGCCGCTTCCTTCCGGTGACTGCCTCCTCCAGGCGATAGCCCTCCCGCTCCAGCAGCCAGTGGGACAGGAAGAACTGGGCCACGCTGGCAGCGGCGATGATTGGGAGCAGGGGATGGTATGCCCACAGGGCGGCCAGCAGCGAGAGGATGCCTGCAACGGATGTGGTCAGGACGATCAGCAGCATGAAGATTCCGGGGATGCGGTCGTTCTGCACGCATTCCTGGGCCCGTTTCCTGCGGGCAAGCATCTCCCCGTCCTCAAACCGGACCAGGGGGAGCCTGGATGCAGCCTCGGCCAGGTCGTCCTTCAGCAGGAACATGGCTTTCTCGTAGACGCCTGCATTGATGCATATGCTGGAGAAGGAGCGCAGGATGTTGTATACAATGAAATAAAGTATGACAATAGACGGATAGACATAAATCCCTGCCGTCCCGCCATCTCCCGCAAGGCAGTTTCCCGCAGCCTCGAACAGGGCGGCGGAAAGCAAAGTCATGATGGTGGGATGGAGATGCTCCAGGATATAGGCCAGGCTTGAGAAGGCGCTTTCCATGGGTATTTTCCGAAAAAAGAATGTTATGATACGCCAAAGCGTTTTTGTCGATGCCATCGCTTCCCCCTCTGTTCCGTCTCCTGAATCTGTTTCGTACATTGTATTATAGGGCGGGGTGGCATGCAAGTACCGAGAATGCTTATAAATAGATGTCGCCACTTCGGAAAAGACAGGGCCCGGCTTAAGGATTCATGGCCCGGGGACTTGTCTTTGCTGTCTTTCCTAATTCCTTAGTAACTGTCGGAAAATAACTGCTGCAATTTCTGTAGGAAAAAGCCTTGAAAAACAGGGAAAACAGCGTTCAACTCGCAGCAGTTATTTGTAGACAATTCCTTACTATCGTTTTACAACCATGATGCTTGAAACGATTGCATAGACAATCGTAATGGCTACGCTTATTCCCACAAGCCAATACAGCCAGTCAGCGCCCTGCAGAAGCGCCATTCCGTTGAATACGAAACTGAATCCCAGCAGCAGTAACACGATAGCGGACTGACGATAGTACGGCTTCTTTTCCATACGCTCCCGTTCTTGCTCTGACGCATAAATGTATGCGTTATTGAGCAAAAAACCTTTTTCCCGAAAAGAACGGTAACTCAAGATGAACAGTCCTGCCGATATCAAAAAAAGAACGCATGCGGCTATTATTTCTACCATGAAAAATAAATCCTTCCGTCAAATCATGGCCGGGCTTTCTGCTTATTGAATACTTATATTCTATTTACAGTATATATCTGCAAATCATTTTCCAATGGGTACATAAATCTCTTCCCCCATTTACGGATAGTATATTGATTCACAGATTGTCCTCTTCCTTCCTCCAGGCCTCAATGGTGCAGGTATGTTCCTTGCTCTTCTTATCGTAGTTGATTCCCACCAGCAGGATATCCCCCGTGTATCCCTGAATCCATGAGGCGTACTGCCTGTCCCTGATCTGGGCTATGGCTCCCCGGGCGGATTTGTTCCATTTCAGCTCCACCACCAGCGCCGGGCGGGCTGTGTTCCGCATCGGCAGATAGACTATATCTGCGTAGCCCTTTCCGGAGGGCAGTTCCATGATGGGGTTCAGGTAATAGGCCTTCGCACTGTAGTAGGCCATGAGGACGGTGCAAATCAGGGAGTTCGCATCGTTGTATTCTAATGGAGAGGCGGCCTCGCTGTGGATAGCGGATATCCCCGCAGCCACCGCCTCCCCGTCCAGAGCCCAGGTGCTGCACAACAGCTCCTCCAACCGGTTCAAGACTTCTGTCAGGTCGTCCCAGCCGCCTACCTTTACTGCCCTCAGGTATTCCTGCGCTATCTCCTGGTTGGGGATGAAGACTTCCTCTGTGCCCTCATCATAGGCCAGATACCCCAAATGTATCAAAAGGGTGAGCACATCGTCTCTGGTCTTGAATGTAGTCATATCATTCTGGGAAGTAGTAGTGTCCACCCAACAGCGCATGCCCGACAGCATCCCCACAACCGCCTCCCTGAGCCCATCCAAGTTCAAATCGATATAGGCCTTCAGCGCCTCATAGGTCTCTGTGCCGGTCCAGTAGCTCCTGCATTTCCCCCGCCGCACAGCATCCACCACAGACTTGGGGTTATAGATATGGATGCCGTTCATCAGATAGCCGTCATACCATCTCTCCACATCCCGGAAATCCATGCCCGTGCCGGTGCACAGTCCATGGACTTCCTCCTCCGTAAAGCCGAACAGCGTGGTCAGCTCCGAGGAGTCGATCATGGAGTATTCCTCGAAGATGTTCAGAGCCGAATGCTCCCCATACTTCTTAATGGGCAGGATACCCGTCATGTACGCCAGGTCCACGTACTCCGCCCCCTTGAACAGGCCCCGCAGGAAGTCCATGTACTCCCTCTGTACCTCCTTCCGCTCCTTGGCCAGGCGGAACACGCAGTCCCATTCATCGATGATGAAGACGAATCCCTGGCCGGTCTGGCCGTATATCTCGTCCAGAACCGTCTTCAGCCTGCTGCCCTCCGGGAAACCGCCGCATTCCGGGAACTCCCGCTTCAAGTCCCGGATCACCCTGTCCTCGATGTCATCTATGAACCTGTCGTAGCCGCTTTTGCTTTCCACGAAACGCTGCACGTCCCACCGGATCACATTATGGCGGTTCAGGTGGCCCATGAAGGACGCGTCTTCCTCCGCCTTAAGCCCGGAGAACAGCCTGCCGGAGTCACAGCCCCTGCTGTAGTACGCCACCAGCATGTCAGCCGCCATGGACTTCCCGAAGCGCCTGGGGCGGCTGACGCACAGGTTCTTCTGCCGGGTGCGGATGACGCTGTTGGTGTAGGGAATCAGCCCGCTTTTGTCCACATAAATCTTAGAGTTTATGGCCTCCTGGAACGATATGTTCCCCGGATTCACGTATATCCCCATAGCCCTGCGCTCCCTTCTTCCCTCTTCTATTTCCATGATAATATGACCTGACACAAATGTCAAACAATCCTCCCCCAAAATATCAATTTCCCCATTCCCATCCCCCCGGAAATGTGGTAGAATAGAAAAGTATTTTTTGAAAAAATCAGGAGGCGGCAGAATGAAAATCGGTTTTGACAATGACAGATACCTGAAGATGCAGTCCGAGCATATCAAGGAGCGCATCGCCAAGTTCGGGGACAAGCTCTACCTGGAATTCGGCGGCAAGCTCTTCGACGATTTCCACGCGTCCAGGGTGCTTCCCGGTTTCGCGCCGGACTCCAAGCTGCGGATGCTGATGCAGCTTTCCGACTACGCGGAGATAGTCATCGTCATCAGCGCCGCCGACATCGAGAAGAACAAGATTCGGGGGGACCTGGGGATAACCTATGACGTGGACGTGCTGCGGCTGCGGGACGAGTTCCAGGGCAGGGGCCTGTATGTGGGCAGCGTGGTCATCACCCACTACGCCGGGCAGCACAGCGCGGAGCAGTTCAAGGCCAAGCTGGAGAAGAAGGGCATCAAAGTATACCTCCACTATACCATCGAAGGGTATCCCTCCAATGTGCCCCTGATCGTCAGCAAAGACGGCTACGGGAAGAACGACTACATAGAGACCTCCAGGCCTCTGGTGGTGGTCACGGCCCCGGGCCCGGGCAGCGGGAAGATGGCCACCTGCCTCTCCCAGCTCTACCATGAGAACCTTCGGGGCACCAAGGCCGGGTACGCCAAGTTCGAGACCTTCCCCATCTGGAACATACCCTTAAAGCACCCCATCAACCTGGCCTACGAGGCCGCCACCGCGGATTTGAACGATGTGAACATGATAGACCCCTTCCACCTGGAGGCCTATGGCGAAACCACGGTAAATTATAATCGGGATATCGAAATCTTCCCGGTGCTGAACGCCATCTTCGAGGGCATCTACGGGGAGAACCCCTACAAATCCCCCACGGACATGGGGGTGAACATGGCGGGGAACTGCATCATAGACGACGAGGCCTGCTGCGAGGCCTCCCGGATGGAGATCATCCGCCGGTACTACGCCTCCCTGAACAAGGTGGTGCGGGAGGGGGGCCCCGAGACAGAGGTCTACAAGATAGAGCTGCTGATGAAGCAGGCCAAGATCACCGCCGCGGACAGGAAGGTCACCGTGGCCGCCAGGGAACGGGCGGAGGAGCTGGGGGTGCCCACCGCAGCCATCGAGCTGGCGGACGGGCGCATCATCACCTCCAAGACTTCGGACTTCCTGGGGGCCTCCGCCGCCCTGCTTCTGAACGCCCTGAAATACCTGGCGGGAGTGGAGCATGATACGAAGCTGATCAAGCCCGAGGCCATCGAGCCCATCCAGAATCTGAAGGTGCGCTACCTGGGCGGGAAGAATCCCAGGCTCCACACGGACGAGGTGCTGATCGCCCTGTCCCTGGAGGCCTGCCATGACGACAATGCCAGGCGCTCCCTGGAGCAGCTCCCGAACCTCCGGGGCTGCCAGGTGCATACCTCGGTGATGCTCTCCGAGGTGGACATCAAGATCTACAAGAAGCTGGGGATGGATCTGACCAGCGAGCCTGTCCAGACGGCCCGGAAGAAATATTAGGAAAAATCGAGTAGGAGGCGGTGACTAACCGCCGTCCTCTCACAGCACCGGACATACG
>NZ_CAPDXS010000006.1:0-28345 GCF_948601915.1 uncultured Acetatifactor sp.
AGCAACGGGGTATTTGACCCTCGCGGCATTCGTCAAATGTGCATGCAAGCATGCCCACTTGACTCATTGCTCGCGGGAATAAAATGAGGGGAGAGGTAGCATGATTCGTTTTGGGACCGGCGGCTGGAGGGCCGTCATCGGGGATGGATTCACGAAACAGAACATTCAGATTCTGGCCAGGGCATTGTGCGGGAAAATGAAGGATGAGGGGGTGGCGGAGCGGGGAATCGTCATGGGCTATGACAGGCGATTCCTGTCCAAGGAGGCCATGCAGTGGGCGGCCTGCGTGTTCGCGGCAAACGGCATTCAGGCCAGCCTGATCAACAAGTCCTGCCCCACGCCCCTGGCCATGTACTATGTGGAGCGGCACGGCTTCCCCTACGGTATGATGATCACGGCCAGCCACAACCCGGCCATCTACAACGGCATCAAAGTGTTCACGGCGGGGGGCCGGGACGCGGATGAGGTTCAGACCCGGGAAATCGAGGCGTACATCGACAGGGTGGAGCAGCCGGTGGAGGAGATGGAGTACGGCAGGGCGAAGGAACAGGGCCTGATTCGGGAAATCTATCCGCTGAACGAGTATCTGGACGACCTGATGAAGGCCGTGGACATGGACGCCATCCGCCACAGCAGCCTGCGGGTGGTGCTGGATCCCATGTACGGCGTGTCCGAGACCTCCCTGCGCACCCTGCTGCAGACGGCCCGCTGCGAGGTGGAGGTGATCCATGAAAGACATGACACCCTCTTCGGCGGAAAGCTGCCTGCCCCTTCCGCGGCCACCCTCCATATGCTCCAGACCTGCGTGACAGACGGGAATTATGACATCGGAATCGCCACGGACGGGGACGCGGACAGGCTGGGGATCATCGACGACACAGGGCGCTTCCTGCACCCCAACCAGATCCTGGCGTTGCTGTACCATTACCTGAAGAAATACAAGGGCTGGCAGGGCCCCGCGGTCCGCAATATCTGCACCACCCATGTGCTGGACAGAGTGGCGGAGAGCTTCGGGGAAAAATGCTATGAGGTTCCCGTGGGCTTCAAATATATCTCCGCCAAGATGAACGAGATGGACGCGGTCATAGGCGGCGAATCCTCCGGCGGCCTCACCGTCCGGGGACATATCAAGGGCAAGGACGGCATCTATGCCGCCATGCTGCTGGTGGAGATGATTGCGGCGTCCGGGCGGAAACTGTCTCAGTTGGTGGCGGATCTGGAGGCGGAGTACGGCCGGATCGACATGGAGGAGAGGGACTACCGCTTCGACCAGGAGACCAAGGAGCGGATCTCCCACATCCTGCTGGAGGAGAAAAAACTCCCCGAGCTTCCCTTTGCTGTGGAAAAGGTGAGCTATCTGGACGGCTCCAAGGTGTATTTCAAAAACGGAGGCTGGGTGATTGCCCGGTTCTCCGGGACGGAGCCGCTGCTGCGGATATTCTGCGAGATGCCGGATCCCAGGGACGCTGCGGATATCTGCAGGATTTATGAGAGGTTTCTGGGAGTCTGAGCGCGCAGTTCCCAATCCCGCGAAGAATCGCGGGGAGACGGTTCTTCTCACGGATTCTCTGTGCCGGCGAAGCGGCATGGGGGAAGCGTGAACGGAATGAAGAAGAAAGGTATGGTCATTCATTATGGAAGAAATCATGGACTCCATGTCCAATGAAAAAATGCAGTTCGCGGTGCTGATAGACGCGGACAATATCAGTTCCAAGTACGCGGTCACCATATTCGAGGAGCTGGAGAAATACGGCTCCACCAGCTACAGGCGCATCTACGGCAACTGGTCCAAAGGCAACGGCTGGTCGGAGGGCATGCTTCTGGAATATTCCATCATGCCGGTGCAGCAGTTCTCCTACACCACGGGAAAGAACGCCACCGACATGGCCATGGTGATAGACGCCATGGATATCCTCTACAAAAACAAGGTACAGGGCTTCTGCCTGGTCACCAGCGACAGCGACTTCACCAGGCTGGCCATGCGCCTGCGGGAGGAGAACATGTTCGTGCTGGGCATGGGGGAATCCAAGACCCCCCTGGCGCTGACCCGGGCCTGCAACCGATTCATCCACCTGAACCTGGTGGCGGAGCAGAACATCGAGGTGGCCCTTCCCGCCAGAGCGGGCGGCTCTTCCGAGGAGCGCGGCGCCTCGGGCGAAAAGGGCTCCAGGTCAGGGGGATACGGAAGCTTTGGCGGTCAGGCGGACGCTGCATCCGCCGAGGAACAGAATGTGACATCCCTGGCCGAGGTGCGCCAGGTTATCCTGGCCCTGATCAATGAGAACGGCGGCAGGCATGTGGACCTGGCTCAGCTGGGGAACCGCCTGAACGACAAGTTTTCGGATTTTGATGTACGAAATTACGGATACTCCAAGCTGAGCACCATGATAGACCAGGAGCTTCCCGATTTCCATGTGAAGAAGATCAGCAACCAGTATTATGTGGAGCGCCGCTCCAACCTGACGAAAGAAGAGCTGGAGCGGGAGATCTGCCACATGATTGAGAAGAACGGCGGCATGGTGGAGAACCTGGCCAGCCTGAACGACGAGCTGCACAAAAAGTACAGGCAGCTGGACTTCAAGCAGTTCGGCTACAGCCGGATCTCCAGCTTCCTGAGGAGCCTGAACTCCGTCACTGTCCATGAGAACGAGGTGTACCTGAAGCGGTGACAGGCGCCGCGGCAATGGGGAGCTTTTTAGGCTTTTTGGGCTGGCTGAGTTATGCCATGGCAATAAGGCGCTAAGAAGCCATTTGAAGCCATTTGAAGCTTTAAAGCAGGTGAAGGACGGTACAGAACGGAATGGACATGAACATATTCGACTATATGAGAAGCAACGATATGGAAACGGAGGCTCCCCTGGCCGCCAGGATGCGCCCCCGGACCCTGGATGAGGTAGCGGGGCAGGAGCACATCATCGGCAGGGACAAGCTGCTCTACCGGGCCATCAAGGCGGACAAGATCAGCTCCGTCATCTTCTACGGCCCGCCGGGCACGGGCAAGACCACTCTGGCCAAGGTCATCGCCAGCACCACCAGCGCCGAGTTCACCCAGATCAACGCCACTGTGGCCGGAAAGAAGGACATGGAGGAAGTGGTGGCCAAGGCCAGGGAAATCCAGGGGATGTACGGCAAGCGCACCATCCTTTTCATCGATGAGATCCATCGCTTCAACAAGGCCCAGCAGGACTATCTGCTGCCCTTTGTGGAAGACGGCACTGTCATATTGATAGGGGCCACCACGGAGAACCCTTACTTCGAGGTCAACGGGGCATTGCTGTCCCGATCCATCATCTTTGAGCTGAAGCCTATCCCCATGGAGGCTGTCAGGGAGCTCCTGAAAAAGGCGGTCTATGATACGGATCGGGGCATGGGGGCTTACGGCGCGGTGATTGAGGAGGATGCCCTGGACTTTCTGGCGGACATCTCCGGCGGGGACGCCAGGCATGCCCTGAATGCCATCGAGCTTGGCATCATGAGCACCGGCCGCGGCCAGGACGGCAGGATTCACATCACCCTGGACGTGGCCCAGGAGTGCATCCAGAAGCGGGCGGCCCGGTACGACAAGTCCGGGGACAACCACTACGACACCATCTCCGCCTTCATCAAGAGCATGCGCGGCTCCGACCCGGACGCGGCGGTGTACTATCTGGCCAGGATGCTCTACGCGGGGGAGAGCGTGGCTTTCGTGGCCAGGAGGATCATGATATGCGCTGCCGAGGACGTGGGCAACGCGGATCCCCAGGCCCTTGTAGTGGCCACCAATGCCTCCCTGGCCGTGGAGCGGATCGGCATGCCGGAGGCCCAGATCATCCTGGCCCAGGCCGCGGCCTATGTGGCCAGCGCGCCCAAGAGCAATGCGGCCAGCGCGGGCATCTTCGCCGCCATGGAGGAGGTGGGGCGCACCGGGAACCTGCCCATCCCCACCCATCTCCAGGACGCCCATTACAAGGGAGCGGCCAAGCTGGGCCGGGGCACCGGATACAAATACGCCCACGACTATCCCAACAACTATGTAAAGCAGCAGTATCTCCCCTACGAACTGGACGGGAAGGAGTTCTATAAGCCTTCCGGTAACGGCTATGAAGCGAAGATACGGGAGCATATGCGGAGGATTAAAGAAGAAGCGTAGTAAGTACAGGAAGGTTTCTGGATGAAAGAAGGGGTGTCGGGGACAGCATTTCCCGACACCCCTTGTCGGCATTACCCTATCATTGCATTTGCTGACTGGATGATTGGCTCAGCGGCGGTTGCTGGTACAGCTTCCGCTCTATGAATTTCCGTTCAATAGCAAGCTGTTTTTTGATAGCTTCGATATCATTGTTTTCCGCTATCATCTCCAAGCGTTCTATTAAGTCCAACCTTTCGAATAGATTTACATTAAGCTCTTTTTCACCTGGCATATGACCACCTCCTATTGAGAACATCGCGGATTATCGGATACATTCAGTATAGCATGATCCAGAGTCGATGTCCATGCCGATTCCGACTTAAAAAAGCTCCCCCACCAGATACCGGTAGATTCCCTCATTCTTCTCCTGCCATTTATTGCAGATTGTCTCCGCGATCTCCTCCGTGGGCACGGATATCCTGATGTCCACCAGACTGATGTCCCTGTCCTTCGCCACCAGATGGGCCTCGTATCCCCCGGCCTTGGCGCTGTAGTAATAATCCCCCAGCACGGAGACCTCATTGCGCAGCACATACTCGTTTTCCCGGAAATAGTCGTTGATGTCCTGCTTGATGCCGTAGTTGATCAGGTTCTGGAAGAAGCCCAGGGTCTGCCGTCCCTCCGCCGTGATGGACAGATGGGTGCGGTTGCGGATGGTCTCCTGGGAGACCATATGCGCCTCCGTGAGCTCATTGATGACCTGCTGGAGGGTGAGATAGTTCGTATACTCCTTCTCCAGGATATAGTCGCTGACCTGGGCGTTTGTCATGGGGAAGTTGACCCGGTCCAGCATGTAGAGCACGATTAATTTGTAGAGGGTCAGGGGATCTTGCAGCATCTCTCCGCATCCTTTCCTTGAGACTTGTGGCGGCATTCCTTCCGCCTGCATGTTCCCTTGCGGCATCGGCCCCGGGCATCCCCGCAGGACTGTCCGCCGGGACTTTGTCCGGGCATGGCGGCATATCAGCGGATATGGGACTTCACAGCCTCTGCCACCAGCTCTGCAACCTTGGGATTGAAGGCCTCGGGCATGATGTTGTCCTCGGACAGCTCATCCTCGGGAACCAGGCTGGCGATGGCTTCGGCGGCGGCCAGCTTCATCTCCTCCGTGATCTGTGTTGCCCGGCCCTCCAGCGCGCCCTTGAAGATGCCGGGGAAGGCCACCACATTGTTCACCTGATTGGGGAAATCGCTGCGGCCCGTGCCCACCACCCGGGCTCCCGCGGCCCTGGCCACGTCAGGCATGATCTCCGGCACAGGGTTGGCCATGGCGAAGAGGATGGCGTCATGGTTCATGGCGCGCACCATTTCCGCCGTGACGATATCGGGGGCGGATACCCCTACGAAGATATCGGCTCCCCTCAGGGCGTCGGCCAGCGTCCCGGTCTCCCCGGCCGGATTGGTGACCTCCGTCATTTTCTGCTGCATCCAGTTCAGGCCCTCCGTAGTCCTGGAGAGGATGCCCGCTTTATCGCACATCAGTATGTTGGGGAAGCCGTAGGTCAGGAGCAGCTTTGTGATGGCCACGCCTGCGCTGCCCGCGCCGTTCACCACCACGCGGCAGTCCTCCTTCCTTTTCCCGACTACCTTCAGGGCGTTGATGATACCGGCCAGCACCACGATGGCAGTGCCGTGCTGGTCGTCGTGGAAGACGGGGATGTCCAGGGTGGCCTTCAGCCGTTCCTCGATTTCAAAACATCTGGGGGCGCTGATGTCCTCCAGGTTGATGCCGCCGAAGGCGGGGGCCAGCCATGTGACCGCCTTGATGATCTCCTCGGTGTCCTGGGTGTCCAGGCAGATGGGAACAGCGTTGACCCCGCCGAACTCCTTGAAGAGGACGGCCTTCCCCTCCATGACGGGCATGGCGGCGTGGGGGCCGATGTTGCCCAGCCCCAGGACGGCGCTGCCGTCAGAGACCACGGCCACCGTGTTGGCTTTCATGGTATATCTGTAGGCGCTGTCCTTGTCCTGCGCGATGGCCTTGCAGGGCTCCGCCACGCCCGGCGTGTATGCGATGGAGAGATCCTCCCTGGATTTCACGGGGGACTTGGAATGGATCTCCAGCTTGCCGTTCCACTGTTCATGCATCTGAAGCGCTTTTTCATTGATTGTCATCATCCTACCTCTTTTCCTGCTTCCCCTCCAGGCGGGGACAGCCTATGGGGACACTATCTGTATCATATAATAGTTCGAAGCTTTTCGCAAGTTTTTTATGAATTAAGACAATTATGTCATAAATATAATTTAGGGGTTCCTATTTTTGGAAAAGTGTATTATAATAAAGGCACGAGACATGGGTTCGACCATGCATATCAAGGCTGCACATCAATGTCTAATCAGCTGTGCCCCCCTTTTTCATGACAATAGAATGCATAAGGTGTTTTCTGTTGTTCTGCGAGAATTAAAATCAGGAGGAATCTATGAAAGAAAAGTATGAATCACTGGCACTTGTACAGTTAAGAGAGCTTGCTAAAGTACGCGGACTCAAAGGTACATCTTCCATGAAAAAAGCCGAGCTGGTGGAAGCCATGCTGGCCGAGGACGAGAGGGTAAAGAAGCAGGAGACGGAAAATACTCCTGTCCAGGAGACAGCCCAGGAGAATGGCGAGAGCGCTCCGGAGCCTGCGCGCAAGCGTAACATCGCGACGAACAAGCGCCCGGCTTCATCTCCGCAGCGGAAGGATCGAGGGCAGAAAATGGGAAGGGATGAGGGCAGCCATAAGGCAGATTCCGCGGCAGCGGCGGACAGGGCGAAGAAAGCGGACGAGCCCGGGGCGCCTCAGGCGCAGACGGCCCGGACAGCCCCCGGGCAGACGGCACCAGCGCCTCAGCCCGCGGCGTCCCAGACATCCGCCGCACCGTCCCAGGCACCGGCGCCTCAGGCGGCAGGGCAGAGCGCCCCGGCGGCTCCCGGCACCCAGCCGGCGGCCCCTCAGCGGACCTCCCGCTCCACGGAGGTCTATGACGAGAAGACGTATCCCAAGGAGCTGGACAGCGGCGAGGAGGCCGGCGGCATCCTGGAGGTCATGCCGGACGGCTATGGCTTCATCCGCTGCGAGAACTACCTGCCGGGGGAGAACGATGTCTATGTGGCACCCAGCCAGATAAGGCGCTTCGGCTTAAAGACCGGGGACATCCTGCGGGGCAACAAGCGGATCAAGACCCAGCAGGAGAAGTTCAGCGCGCTGCTGTTCATCCGCACCATCAACGGCTACACCATCGAGGAAGCGTCCAGGCGCAGGGCCTTCGAGGACATGACGCCCATCTTCCCCGATGAGCGCATCAAGCTGGAGACGCCGGGCAGCAGCGTGGCCATGAGGGTGATGGATCTGGTCAGCCCCATCGGCAAGGGGCAGCGCGGCATGATCGTATCCCCGCCCAAGGCAGGGAAGACCACTCTGCTGAAGGAGGTGGCGAAGTCCATCCTGCGCACGACACCGGATGTCCACATGCTGATATTGCTGATAGACGAGCGTCCCGAGGAAGTGACGGACGTGAAGGAAGCCATCATCGGCACCAATGTGGAGGTCATCTATTCCACCTTCGATGAGCTGCCGGAGCACCACAAGAGGGTGTCCGAGATGGTCATCGAGCGGGCGAAGCGCCTGGTGGAGCATAAGAAAGACGTGGTCATCCTGCTGGACAGCATCACCCGTCTGGCGAGAGCCTACAACCTGGTGGTGCCCCCCAGCGGGCGCACCCTTTCCGGCGGCCTGGATCCCGCTGCGCTCCATATGCCCAAGCGGTTCTTCGGCGCGGCCAGGAACATGCGCGGAGGCGGCAGCCTGACCATCCTGGCCACGGCCCTGGTAGATACCGGCAGTAAGATGGACGATGTGATATACGAGGAATTCAAGAGTACGGGCAACATGGAGATGATCCTGGACAGGAAGCTGTCGGAGAAACGCATCTTCCCGGCCATCGACTTGGCCAAGTCCGGCACCAGGAGAGAGGATCTGCTCCTGACCAACGAGGAGCTGGATGCCATCAATATCATGCGCCGGGCCCTGAACGGACTGAAGTCCGACGAGGCTACGGACCGTATCCTGGACATGTTCTCCAGGACCAGGAACAATAACGAATTCGTCCAGATGGTAAAAAGGAATAAATTTATTTGAACTTGCAAAAATGAGCCGGTATGATATAATGAAATCACTTGATTTTTATCACATTTCACAGGAGGACATACAATGGCAGAGAACAGGTTGATTGGCGATTATCCGGTAATCGGCATCCGTCCTACCATCGACGGCAGGAGAGGATACCTGAAGGTGCGGGAGTCCCTGGAGGAGCAGACCATGAACATGGCCAAGGCCGCGGCTGCGCTGTTCGAGGAGAACCTGCGCTATTCCAACGGGGAGCCGGTGAAGGTGGTCATCGCAGATACCACCATCGGACGGGTGGGCGAGACCGCCGCGTGCGCGGACAAGTTCCGCAAGGCGGGGGTGGACATCACCTTGACTGTGACTCCCTGCTGGTGCTACGGCGCGGAGACCATGGACATGGATCCGAAGACCATCAAGGGCGTATGGGGCTTCAACGGAACCGAGCGCCCCGGCGCGGTATACCTGGCGTCAGTGCTGGCCACCCATGCCCAGAAGGGCCTGCCCGCTTTCGGCATCTATGGCCATGACGTGCAGGAGGCGGACGATGCCTCCATCCCTGAGGACGTGAAGGAGAAGCTCCTGCGCTTCGGCCGCGCCGCAGTGGCAGTGGCCACCATGCGTGGGAAATCCTACCTGCAGATCGGTTCCATCTGCATGGGCATCGGCGGCTCCATCATCGACCCTGCCTTCATCGAGGAGTACCTGGGCATGCGGGTGGAGTCCGTGGACGAGGTGGAGATCATCCGCCGCATGACAGAGGGCATCTACGACCAGGCCGAGTATGAGAAGGCCCTGGCCTGGGTGAAGGCCAACTGCAAGGAGGGCTTCGACAAGAATCCGGAAGCCGTCCAGAAGACCAGGGAGGAGAAGGACAAGGACTGGGAGTTCGTAGTCAAGATGATGTGCATCATCAAGGACCTGATGAACGGCAACAAGAACCTGCCCGAAGGCCGGGAGGAGGAGATGGTGGGCCACAATGCCATCGCCGCAGGCTTCCAGGGACAGAGGCAGTGGACGGACTTCTATCCCAACTGCGACTTCCCCGAGGCCATGCTGAACACTTCCTTCGACTGGAACGGCGCAAGGGAGCCCTACATACTGGCCACGGAGAACGATACCCTGAACGGCCTGGGGATGCTGTTCATGAAGCTCCTCACCAACCGGGCCCAGATCTTCGCGGACGTGCGCACCTACTGGAGCCCTGAGGCAGTGAAGAAGGCCACGGGCTACGAGCTGGAGGGCATAGCTAAGGAGGCCGGCGGATTCATCCACCTGATCAACTCCGGCGCGGCCTGTCTGGATGCCAACGGACAGGCGAAGGACGCGGAGGGCAACAGCGTCATGAAGCCCTGGTACGAGGTCACCGAGGCGGACCAGAAGGCCATCATGGAGGCCACTACCTGGAACGCGGCTGACTTCGGCTATTTCCGCGGCGGCGGGTATTCCTCCCGCTTTGTGACGGAGGCACAGATGCCCGCTACCATGATCCGCCTGAACCTGGTGAAGGGGCTGGGGCCCGTGCTGCAGATCGCGGAGGGCTGGACCATCCATCTGCCCGACGAGGTGACGGACAAGCTGTGGAAACGCACCGACTACACATGGCCCTGCACCTGGTTCGCGCCTAGGACCACAGGAGAGGGTGCCTTCAAGACGGCCTACGATGTAATGAACAACTGGGGAGCCAACCACGGCGCCATCAGCTACGGCCATATCGGCGCGGATCTGATCACCATGTGCTCCATGCTGCGCATCCCCGTGTGCATGCACAATGTGCCTGAGGACAAGGTTTTCCGGCCCGCGGCATGGAACGCTTTCGGCATGGACAAGGAAGGCCAGGACTACCGCGCGTGCGCGGCTTACGGGCCTATGTACAAGTAAGGTATGAGAAGTAGATAAAGGTATCAGGGAAGACGGCAGAGTGCCCAAGATGGGCATCCTGCCGTTTTCTTCATCTCACCAGGGCAGCGCGGACAGAAAAAAGAGAAATCGGAATAGAAAGATCCATATCAAAAATAGGACTATCATTTGCCGCCCGTTTCGTGTATAATGGACAGTAATTGCACGAACATTATTTTGTCAAGGAGGAGAAAGCATGTTAATAGGAGGAATCGAGGCAGGCGGCACGAAGATGGTATGCGCGGTGGGGGACGAGAACGGCGTCGTCAAGGACAGGACATCCTTCCCCACAAGGCAGCCGGAGGAGACTTTCGCGGATATGATAGCCTATTACAGGAACTGGGACATCCAGGCGCTGGGCATCGGGTGCTTCGGCCCGGTGGACCTGAACAGGCAGTCCAGGACCTACGGCTATATCACCAAGACGCCCAAGCCCGGCTGGGGGAACTGCGACATCGTGGGGGCCTTCAAGGACGCCCTGGGCGTGCCCGTAGGGTTTGACACGGACGTGAACGGCGCGGTGCTGGGAGAGGTGACCTGGGGCGCGGCCAAGGGCCTGGACAGCGCCATCTATATCACCATCGGCACGGGCGTGGGCGTAGGCGTCTATGTGAACGGCGGGCTGCTGCACGGGCTGGTGCATCCGGAGGGGGGACATATCCTGCTGATCAGGCACCCCAAGGATACCTATGAAGGGAAATGCCCTTTCCATAAAAACTGTGTGGAAGGCCTGGCCGCAGGGCCGTCCATCGAGGCCCGCTGGGGCAAAAAGGCTGCGGAGCTGGCGGACAGGGACGAGGTATGGGAGATGGAGGCCTATTACATCGCCCAGGCCATCACAGACTACATATTGTCGTACTCCCCGCAGAAGATCATCCTCTGGGGCGGCGTCATGCACCAGGAGAAGCTCTTCGGCATGGTCAGGAAGGAAGTGCTGAACCTGCTGAACGGCTATGTGGCCCATGAGACGATCACGGAGCACATCGACCAGTACATCGTGCCGCCTGCGCTGGGGGAGGATCCCGGAATCATGGGCGCGATCAAGCTGGGGCTGGATGCGCTGGGGTAAGCTCCTGACGCTTGGCAAAAAAACAAAATATTTCAGTTAGGAGAAAATGAGATGACAGAAAAGAATCAGGTGCGGGAGCTGCTGTTATTGAATCCTGTGTGTACCCATAATATCTGGGGCGGCTCAAAGCTGCGGGAGATGTTCGGCTATCCGGTGGAGGGAGATGACCTGGGAGAGTGCTGGGGAATCTCCGCTCATCCGGAGGGGGACGGAACCGTCCGCAGCGGGTCATATGAGGGGAAGACGCTGTCCTGGCTCTGGGCGGAGCATCCGGAGCTCTTTGGAAATCTGCCTTATGACAGATACCCTCTGCTGACGAAGATCATCGACGCCCAGGACGACCTGAGCATCCAGGTGCATCCGGACGATGCCTATGCCAAGGAGCATGAGAACGGCAGCCTGGGCAAGACTGAGTGCTGGTTCATCTGTGACTGCAAGGAGGACGCCACCATCGTCATCGGCCACAATGCCGGGACGAAGGAAGAGCTGGAGGAAATGGTGCGGGAAGGGAAATGGACGGAACTGATCCGGGAGATTCCCATCCACAAAGGGGACTTCCTCCAGATTGACCCCGGCACGGTGCACGCCATCAAGGCCCACACCCTGATACTGGAGACCCAGCAGAACAGCGCCATCACCTACAGGCTCTATGACTATGGCCGTCTCCAGAACGGCAAGAGCCGCGAGCTCCATATCGACAAGAGCCTGGACGTGATCACGGTTCCGGCCAAGAGCGCCCAGGAGAGCGTGAAATCCATCAGCGCATTGGAGAAGAATGAGCTGAACCGCATTTACGCCTGCGAGAAATATACAGTTTTCAAGGCGGATATAGACGGCAAGGCGTCATTTGAGCAGAGCTACCCCTTCCTGGCGGCATCCGTCCTGGAGGGCGAGGGATGCGTGGACGGAGTGGAAGTGCGCATCGGAGACCATTTCATCATTCCAAACGGCTACGGGAAGGTAGAGATGAAGGGCAAGATGAGCCTGATTCTCTCTACAGTGGAAGGATGAAACAGTAAATCCGCATAGGACTCAGGTGGGAAACCGGCTCTAAAGCAGAGCCGGTTTCCGTAATATCCGCCAGAGGCGGACGGAAGGGAGCAGAATGAGTACATTTCGATATGCCATACTGGGAGCCGCCAAGATAGCGGCGAAATTCTGTCAGGCCGCATCCATGGTGAAGGACTGCCAGGTCTGCGCCGTGGCCAGCAAGAGCCTGGAGCGGGCGAAAGTTTTCGCCGGAAAGAACGGCATCCCAAAGGCCTACGGCAGCTATGAGGAGCTTCTGGACAGGGAAAAGCCGGACTGCGCCTACATTGCCGTGACGGCCAACGACCATTACCGCCTGGCCATGATGTGCGTGGAGCGGGGCGTCCCCGTGCTCTGCGAGAAGGCCATGTTCCAGAACAGCGCGGAGGCGGAGAGCCTCTTTGCCCAGGCGAAGGAGCGGGGCGTCTTCGTCATGGAGGCCATGTGGAGCCGCTTCCTGCCCACCACGAAGAGGGTAAAGCAGTGGCTGGCCCAGGATAGAATCGGAATTCCGGAAATTTCCAAACTTTCCATCGGATTCATCGCGCCGGAGGGAGCGGACAACCGCTATTTCAATCCGGAGCTTGGCGGCGGAGCGGCCAGGGACATCACGGTCTACGCCTATGAAATCACCACATATGTCCTGGAGCAGGAAATCCGGAAAATGGAGGTCTCCGCGGTCCGAGGCGACACGGGCGTGGATATCAATAACCACATATCCATCGAATTCCAGCACACCCTGGCGGATCTGGCCACCAGCTTCGTGGCGAACATGGATTCCGGGATGGCGCTGTACGGCAGGAAGGGAAAGATTATATGGCCCAATCCCCACTTTTCTTCGGAATGCTTCCTGTATGACCAGGACGGGACATTGGTGGAGCATTTCGTAGATAAAGAGACGGAGAACGGTTTCACCTATGAGCTGGAGGAGACGATCCGCTGCATCGGGCAGGGGCTTCTGGAGAGCCAGGTGGTTCCCTGGAAGGATACGCTGGAATGCGCCCGGCTCTTCGACAGGATAGACGGCTGCTGCGCGGAGCGCTAAGCTTCCGTCCTTGCGGCCTGTAAGGGGAGCCCTCAAAGGCTTACAAAAGGGAGAGCGGGATGGAGTACAGGATAGCGGTCTGCGACGACGAAAGGATATTCATAGACAGGATAAAGGGAATCCTCCTGGACTGCGAAATCCACGGATTTACGGATTCCGGCCAGCTCCTGCAGGCGGCATAAGTACCAGCGGGCGGCAGGGCCGGACATATATATAAGGGCAGACAATTCCTGATTCAAGAATTGTCCGCCCTTATAGTAAATTGGAATTATCATTTACGAGGCACTGATTGTATCGACAATGGATGTTTCTTTCATTTTTCTGATGGGATTACTTACTGCCAAAATTACTGCAATGGCTACAACAATAATAATGATGCCAAGTTCAACCAGGGGAACACTCCATGCATCGCCCCAGTGATAGGTTATAAGTTTGCTAAATAAAATCTTGTTGCAAATGATTCCCAAAACGCTGCCGCAGATAATACCTGTGACTGCATAAGTAGATGCTTCGGCAACAATCATTTTAGCCAGTTGCCTGTTACTTAATCCAATCGCTCGAAAGGCTCCATATTGCTTCATTTTTGCAGCCACACTCATGGCTATGCTATTTATGATATTGAATAGCGTAATCAATGCAATCAATACTAAAAAGCCATAGATGAAAAGACCAAAACAATAGTAAGCTCCGCGGGTGTTGCTATTACCCATTCGCTCATCAGAAAAAATGTACTGTGAGCCTACCAGACTGTGAATATCCCTGACATCATTTTCCGTTGCTTTTTTAGATAACTGTATGTCAATGATAGTATAATCCGTTTCTCCCGTTAATTTCCGAAAGGTATCTTCGGAACAAATTAGTTTTCCGACTCCCGGGCTATTGTTAAACGGACATTGCGATACCACACCGACAATCTCCAAATCTGCCTGACTTCCATTCAGATTTAAGGTAATGACATTGCCCGCCTCAATGTTGTTTTGTGAATCAAAGACCATAAGTCCTGTATTATTTTCATTTTGTGCTTTTTCCAAACTGCCGGACAAAAGATAATCCTTAGCCCAATCGAATTGCATATCTTCATAGGAAATAAGGTCAACAACTTTTTCCTCACCATTTACGATTATGGGAACATTGTAAGCGAACATTCGCCCATAAGCATTTTTTACGGCGGAATTTTGCCGCAGTTCCTCCATATATTCAGCCTTTACCGAGCAGGTGTTTTCCGGACTGATGACAGATATATCGGCAGTCCACGGCTGTAAAGGCGTCAATGTGTGATTCATAAAATCAATTGTCACTGAAAATGCAAGAAAGAGAATAATACTTACCGAAAAAGAGCCAATCATTAAAATAAAATTCTTTTTGCTTGCTTTCGCATGATGAATACCAAGAGAAGTTTCTATCTTGAAAAATTTGGTATTCGCCGCTTTTTTTACAGGCTGCAGGTCATTTGCGTTTCCAGATACCGCTGCCAAAGGAGAAACTTTGGATGCTTTCTTAGCGGGAGAACGGGCAGCAAGGAGAACGGTCAGCAGACCGACAACAATACCCGCTATAACACTTGGATAGCTTATGCTAAAAGTAGGCATACCGCCAAAAAATTCCGGACTAAGCTGCCGTAAAATAAAACACAATACCCAAATCAATACAATACCACCGGCAACGCCAAGCGGAATCGCAAAGCGACACCAATTCAAAGCCTCTTTGCGTACTAACCGCATAACTTGTTTCGGCGTTGTCCCTATGCAGCGCACCATTCCAAAAAACTCTGTTCTTTGTGCCACATTGCTGTTCATACTGCTTGTAATCATCAATACGCCTGCAATCAGAACAAGGATAAATAATATGGCAGCAACAGCATATACCTGTAACATAAAAGAATTGCTGCTCTGTCCTAACAGCCCAAGCAATTCTGTGTTTTCGGACACCTGCTCATCGGATAATCCAAACTGCTGCTTAATCTCAGCTATGTTACTCTGAATATTTCGGGTACTCTTAAATTGCAACAAGCGCATTGTGTAGTCAGCGGGATTGCTGCTTGCCCCATCTGGGTAAATGGCACGAAAACTTTCCGTTGGCAAACATACACCATAAGAGTCTCTGCTCATAATTCCTACCGTGTTATTCATAAACCCCGATATTGTGTATGCTCTTTCGCTCCCATCGGGCATAGTGATAACAATTTGTTCTCCGATTTCTAAATGCAGCATATTTTTTGCATTATTTGTTACCAGTGCTTCGTCTCCGTTTGCAGGAAATGAGCCCTTATCCAATGCAGCAAAAATTTCAGTAACGGCACTTTCACTGCTTCCGCATACCGCTACATTTTTCCCCGACAAAGTGTAGCCTTGCCCACCCCGATAATTAAAAACTCCGTAATCGGCTGCGGCAGCTACCTCTGGGCGGGAAGCTATTAGCTTTGCATCTTCATCGCTTATGTTTCTTATTCCAATATGCCAATTTCCATTTTCCTGCTGTGTCTGCAAAATCTGTCCTCTGATAAACATATCTGCCATACCGAAAATAGCTGTTACCAGAAAGACCGCCAATACAATACAAATAATAGACATACGATTTTGCTTTCGGCGTACTTTTGCAGAAATAGGAACAAGGTCAAGATAACTTTTCATTCGCATTACCTCCCAAGTCTGTCAGTACGCCGTCTATGACACGCAATACACGGTCAACCATAGAAGTAAGACTGTTGTTGTGCGTGATCATAAGAATTGTCTGTTGGTAATGTCTGGATGCTTTTGTCAGCAAATCAATAACATCCTGGCTATTTTTGCTATCCAGATTGCCTGTCGGCTCGTCCGCAAGAATCAACTTCGGTTTTGTAATCAATGCCCTGCCGATAGCGGCACGCTGCTGCTGACCGCCGGAAAGCTGGCTTGGCAAATGGTTTCTTCGGTCTGTTAAGCCAAGCAATTCTAATATTTCTTCTACATCAGAGACTTTCGGTTTGCGATAATCCAAAAGAAGCGGAAATACTATATTCTGTTCAACCGTCAATTCAGATACAAGCTGAAAAGACTGAAAAATAAAACCGATATTTCTCCTTCTGAAAATCGTGCGTTCCTCTTCTTTCATTGTAAAGAGATTATTACCGTCTATCGTAATCACGCCAGAAGTAGGAACATCCAATGCACCGATGCAGTTTAGCAGCGTGCTTTTTCCAGAGCCAGATTCACCGACGACAGCAACAAATTCTCCTTTTTCCAGAGAAAAGGACACATCTTTTAAGGCATCAACCTTTACCGCACCCGTTCCGTATGTTTTGCATAATTTTTGTACTTTCAATATTTCCATATATTTAAGTACCTCCTTTCCAGGTAAAGGATAACACCCCGACATTACAAACAGATGAATTTGAGCTTACGATTCTGTAAGGAAAGACAAGGTAAAGGTTGTTCCCTGTAACCGCTCACTTTGGACAGAAAGAATACCGCCTTGTCCCTCGACAATCGCCTTTGCTAATGGCAGTCCAAGTCCAATCCCCTGACTGCCTGAAGTGTTCTTGCTTCGGTAAAACCTCTTAAATATGTGGTGTATATCCTCCTGGGCAATACCGTGTCCGTTATCTGTAATGAATATCCGGATCATAGCGGGAGTCCGTTCCCACGATATGGTGATTTTCCCGCCCGCATCAGTATGGTCAAGTGCGTTTTTGACAATGTTGCCAACGGCTTCGCCCGTCCACTCAATATCGCAATAAAGCATTTGGTCCCAATCGCCATTTATCACAATTTCTTTTTTTTCATGGTTTGCCCGCGTTGTCAATTCGCTGATTGCGTGACTGAGAATATTAGGGATACTGTAATTGGATTTTTCAAAATAGATGCTGCCTGCATCTATTCTTGTGATTTTCAGCATTGATTGAATAAGCTGCTCAATCCTCCTTAATGCAGTTCCTGACTTAAAGGAAAATTCTTTGACCGTTTCGGGGTTATCTGGCTCATTCTCAATAATTTCCTGATACATCTGTAGTGCCGATAGGGGCGTTTTTAATTGATGGGATATATCAGAAATTGTATTTTTAAGAAACTCCTTTGTCTTTTGTTCTGTATCATTTTTTGCCTGAAGCATAGTAGCCAGTTGGTCAACAGAAGCTAAGAGCTGATAAACAGTTCCCTCATTGGACTGCGGCAGGTGAACAGTATAGTTTCCATCTATATAGTCCTTAATGATGTTTTCTGATTTCCTATACAGTCTTTCCCTGCGGTACAAAAACAGCATAGTACCCAAAAACAGAAGCAGCGTCCATAGAAATAACATCACAGACAGGGATATCAGCATTGTATTTTTAACAGTAGAAACATAAGGCAAATTTTCTATATCCGTGTTGATTGAAAGACCAATTTCGGTTAAAAACTTATTTCCTGCAGTGTCTGCTTCCGTATTCGTTAAGGCTGTTGCAATTACTTCCTTTGAAACACCTTCTTCCAGTAAAGAAGTTACAATCGCATTATCGTGTGTTAGAAACATTTCTTTTGCAGCCGCCGTTTGCGTGTATATCAGTGTTAAGCCTATCAGAAAAAGCAGAGGAACGAGGGCAGCAACGAAAATGCAATACCAACGGTTATGCTTATCATGTAACAGGCTCATTCGTCCACCTCTTTCCACTGATAGCCAAATCCACGGACTGTCAATAAATGCTCTGGATGTGATGGGTCTGTTTCTACTTTCTCACGCAGCCGCCGCACATAGACGGAAAGGGTGTTGTTGTCTACATAATCTCCAGTGCTGTCCCATAGCTCGTCTAAAATCATATCTCTTGTTATGATACGGTTTGCATTCTTTACCAACAGGCATATTAAACGGTATTCTGCGGCTGTAAGCTCTAATGTCTTTCCCTTTAACAAGACACGGCTGCCTAAAAGGTCTATCTTAATATCGCCGCATTCCATAACGGTTCCTGTCCCTTGATTTGACAATCCTGCCCGCCGCAGCAAAGCCCGGATGCGTGAACATAGCTCGCCCAGCTTAAACGGCTTTGTTATGTAGTCGTCACCGCCGCAATCCAGGCCACGGATAATGCTGACTTCTTCATCGGAAGCTGTCAGAAAAATAATCGGTATCCGGCTTCCGTTCTTACGTACCTTTTCACATATCTCAAAACCTGTTCCGTCCGGCAATGTGACATCAAGAATCAGCATATCGTATTTTTCTATTTCTGGCAAATAAGTCATAGCTTCCTGCACAGAACGGACAAAATCGACATCAAAGCCATTTTTCTTCAGCGAATATTGCAGTCCGTCTATCAAACTTACATCATCTTCTAATAATAAAATTCTATTCTTCATAATTCGTTGCCTTTCTCCGTTTATCAATGGGCTTTTTGCCGCTTGGGGAATAATTCGTATATACATTATAGCCGTTTGAACAAATTATATCAATCACTCAAAAATAACATGCCGCCCGTCAATTCTGTCATCGGAAGATAATTTAGTACGATATATTTGCTGCCGGACAGAGAAAATTGTTGTGGAAAAATCCCGGGGAATGGTTTATGATGGATAGGCAACAAAAGAATTCTGTACGGGAGGAATGACGAGGAGAAATGAGTTCGAGACCAATTCGTATTATTATCGTAGGCATGGGGGTCAGGTCCATGATTTACGCCCGTGAAGCATTGGCGCACCCGGATTTGTTCCAGATTGTGGGGGTGGTGGACGTGAACCCGGAACGGGTGCAGACGGCCCGGAAGACCTTCGGGATACCCGAGGAGCATTGCTTCTCCTCCGTGGCGGAGCTGGTGGCGGTGCCGAAGTTCGCGGACGGCGTCATCAACGGGACCATGGATCAGCAGCATGTGCCCACATCCCTGCCCCTGCTGCGGCACGGGTATGACATCCTGCTGGAAAAGCCCTTTGCGGTGAACATGTATGAGGCGGAGCAGTTATTGACCTGCGAGCATGTGACGGACAGGCATATCATGGTCTGCCATGTGCTGCGCTATGCTCCCTTTTACCGGAGAATCAGGGAAATCCTCACGGCAGGGGAAATCGGCAGGGTGGTGGACATCCGGATGGCGGAGCAGGTGAGCTATTTCCATGAGTCCGTGTCCTATGTGAGGGGAAAGTACGCCTCCCCGGAGATATGCGGCTCGGGGATGCTGCTGTCCAAATCCTGCCACGATATCGACATCATGACCTGGCTCATGCGGGGGAACGATCCCGTCAGCGTGTCCAGCGTGGGAAATGTGTTCCAATTCAAGCCCGAGATGGCTCCTGAGGGCGCGGGGAACTACTGCCTGGTGGACTGTCCCGTGGAGCGGACATGCCCTTACTCGGCCAGGTGCCTGTATATCGAGCATCCCCAGCGCTGGACAGGCAATATCTGGCACGATATCGGATACGAAGAGATCTCCGAGGAGGAGAAGGTGGCGGTCTTGAGCGACCCGGAGAACCCTTTCAGCCGCTGCGCCTACCGCTGCAACCTGCAGATCGTGGATCATCAGTCCATGCTGGTGTGCTTCGCCGACGGGGCCACGGGGACATTCTCCATGAACGGAGGCTCCTCCGCGTCGGGCAGGCATATCCATATCACGGGCACCAGGGGAGAGATCTACGGAATCTTTGAGGAAGAGTGCTTCAAGGTGCACCGCATCGCGCCGGATGCCCCCGGCGGCAGGACGACAGAGGTGGTGGACGTGTCCGAAGACCAGCACGGGAACGCCCACGGAGGCGGAGACCAGGCCATCATCCATGATTTCGTCACGCTGCTCCAGGGCCGGGAGCCATCCCCCTGCTGTACCACCCTGGACGATTCCATGACCGGCCACAGGCTGGTGTTCCGGGCGGAGGAATCCAGGAAGAGGAACGGGGCCATGGTCACGGTCTGAGGCTGGAATAAACTTCCCCGCGCTCTGCGCGGTAAAGCTCTGATCGAAGCAAGCTACAGGCAGGAAGCGTCTCTCAGGAGGCGCTTTTTTCCGCGGCTGCGCCTTTTCTTCTCCGCCCCGGCAGCTGGACCAGGATGATGGCCAGGAAGGTCAGGGCGCAGCCTGCCAGCTCCCTGGCGCTCAGGGTCTGGTGCAGGAGCAGCCATCCGGCGAGGGCGGAGATGACGGATTCCAGGCTCATGATCAGGGAGGCCACCGCGGGATTCAGATCCTTCTGCCCGATGATCTGGAAGGTATAGCCCAGGCCGCTGGAGAGGGCACCGGCGTATACGATGGGCATCCAGGCCGCAAGGATGCTGCCGAAATCCGGGCGCTCGAACAGAAGCATACAGATGGCGCCCAGAACGGCGTTGGTCAGTGTCTGGACGCAGGAGAGCTTCACGCCGTCCACCAGGGGCGAGAAATGGTCCACCGACAGAATCTGGACAGAGAAGACGACCGCGCAGGCGAAGAGATAGATATCGCCTGTCTGCAGACGGAAGTCCCCCTTCGTCATGCAGAGCAGATACATGCCCAGAGCAGCCAGCGCCACGGCAGTCCAGATGCGCAGGCCGATTTTCTTGCCCAGGAAAATCCCCAGCAGGGGCACGATTACCATGTACAGCGCGCTGATGAAGCCCGCCTTGCCCACAGTGGTCTCCCTCACGCCGAACTGCTGCAGGGTGCTTCCGCCGAACAGGCAGATGCCGCAGCAGATGCCCCCGATAAGCAGGAGCCTATGATTCTTCCTCCGGTCTGCGGGCTCCTGCGGCCTTTTGCCGCGCCTGTCTAAGACCGCCGCCATGGGCAGCAGCACCAACAGGGCGACGATGTTGCGGGCGGCAATGAAGGTAAAGGGGCCTACATAGTCCATTCCCACGCTCTGGGCCACAAAAGTAAAGCCCCATATCAGGGCGGCGGCAAACAGGATGGCGGATTGTCTCAATGCGGTTTTGTTTATCATGTCTTTCCTCATGTCTTTTGTCCTTCTGGCTTATAGAATCTTTTTGTGAGAAGCCAAAGAACAGTATAGCACAAATGTTTTCAAAGAATCAATGCGAAAATGTCTTTCCCGAAAAAGGAGCGGCTGGGGCGGCTCTGCCGCCTGATTTGGTCGTCAGTCGGACGTCTGCTTGAAGACGGGCTCAGCATACCGGAAATATAAAAAAGGTTTGAACAATATCCATGATTGTGTTATCATCAAGAATAGATATTTTCACGGAAAGGATGGGTTATGGATATGGGAATGACAATGACGCAGAAAATCCTGGCGGCCGCTGCCGGACTGGAAAAGGTGGAAGCCGGCCAGCTGATCGAGGCGAATCTGAACCTGGTGCTGGGCAATGATATCACCAGCCCTGTGGCAATCAAGGAGATGGACAAGTTCAAGGCCAGGGGCGTCTTCGACAAGGACAAGATTGCTCTGGTGCCGGATCATTTCGTGCCCAACAAGGACATCAAGTCCGCGGAGCACTGCAAGTGCGTCCGGGAATTCGCCAGGAAGAACGATATCACCAACTATTTCGAGGTGGGAGAGATGGGCATCGAGCATGCCCTGCTGCCGGAGAAAGGGCTCACCGTGGCCGGGGACGTGATTATCGGCGCGGATTCCCATACCTGCACCTATGGCGCGCTGGGCGCGTTCTCCACAGGCGTGGGCAGCACGGACATGGCTGCCGGCATGGCCACAGGCAAGGCCTGGTTCAAGGTGCCCGCCGCCATCCGCTTCGTCCTCACCGGCAAGCCCGCCAAATGGGTCAGCGGCAAGGACGTGATCTTACATATCATCGGCATGATCGGCGTGGACGGCGCGCTGTATAAATCCATGGAGTTTACAGGGGACGGCATCGCCAACCTGTCCATGGACGACCGCTTCACCATCGCCAACATGGCCATCGAGGCGGGGGGGAAGAACGGCATCTTCCCTGTGGACGAGCTGGCGGAGGCCTATATCAAAGAACATTCCGATAAACCGTATAAAATTTATCAAGCGGACGATGACGCGGTCTACGATGCGGAATATACCATCGATTTGAGTGCCCTTCGGCCTACTGTGGCATTCCCCCATCTGCCGGAGAATACCCGCACCATCGACGAGATCCGGCAGATGGAGCCCATTGCCATCGACCAGGTGGTGATCGGCTCCTGCACCAACGGCCGTCTGGACGACCTGCGGACCGCGGCGGAGGTGCTGAAGGGCAGACATGTGGCAAAGGGCATGCGCTGCATCGTGATTCCCGCCACCCAGGCCATCTACATGCAGGCCATGGAGGAGGGGCTGCTGAAGACCTTCATTGAAGCCGGGGCTATCGTAAGCACGCCCACCTGCGGCCCCTGCCTGGGCGGCTACATGGGCATCCTGGCGGAAGGGGAGAGATGCGTGTCCACCACCAACCGCAACTTCGTGGGCCGCATGGGACATGTGTCCTCGGAAATCTATCTGGCCAGCCCTGCGGTGGCGGCCGAGAGCGCGGTTGTAGGCGTGATTTCCGCGCCGGCGGAGGCATAGGACAACCCGAACCGATTGGGACGGAATCAAGCCGGCATTTTGATGGAAAGAGTTCGGATAGAATGCTCATTTCCGGTATCCGGAATGGGCAGGGAGAAGAGGCAGCAAGTAATATTTGGGAACATTTTTTGTAAGAAGGATTGAGTAAAAAGGAGCGCCCCGGAAGATGCCGCTGTTCTTTGCGGAAACGCTGCTTCAGCCGGGCGCGGAGGAGGAATATGAACGCAAAAGGAACTGTATTCAAATACGGAGACAATGTAGACACGGATGTCATCATCCCGGCCAGATACCTGAACAGCTCAGACCCTGCGGAGCTGGCGGCCCACTGCATGGAGGACATCGACAAGGATTTCATCAAGCGGGTGAAGAAGGGCGATATCATCGTGGCGGAGAAGAACTTCGGCTGCGGCTCCTCCCGGGAGCATGCGCCCATCGCCATCAAGGCCGCGGGGGTGAGCTGCGTCATCGCGGAGACCTTTGCCAGGATCTTCTACCGGAATGCCATCAACATCGGCCTGCCCATCATCGAGTGCCCGGAGGCTGCCAGAGGCATCGAGGCAGGGGATGAGGTGGAGGTGGATTTCGACTCCGGCGTCATCACAAATGTGACCAAGGGCACCAGCTTCCAGGGCCAGGCCTTTCCGGAATTCATGCAGCGGATCATCTCCTCTGAGGGGCTGATCAACTACATCAATAGCCAATCGTAGGATTCAGACCGAAACAAATAGAAAATATGTACGACAGAGCCTTGCAGACTACAGTCCACAGACTGCGAGGCTCTGTTTCCTCATAGGAGGCAAAACTCCTGAGGAAGGATGGAGACGCTGTGGAACAAATGGCCCTTCGGGACAATGTTTACGAGGGAAAGCGCTCCCGGAGGAGCGAGACAGTTCACATGTGAAAGGGATTGGAAAAGGATTATGGAGAAGGCTTCTTCCAAAAAATACGAAATCGATATGTGCAATGGCCCGCTGCTGGGCAAAATCATGATATTCTATGTACCGCTGATGCTGTCTGGCATCCTGCAGCTCCTCTTCAACGCGGCGGATATCGTGGTGGTAGGGCGCTTCGCGGGAAACCAGGCCCTGGCGGCGGTGGGCTCCACCGGATCGCTGACGAACCTCCTGGTGAACATCTTCATCGGGCTTTCGGTGGGCGCGAATGTGCTGGTGGCCCGGTATTATGGCGCAAAGCAGGACATCCAGCTGAAGGAGATGGTACAGACTGCCATCGCCACCGCTCTGGCGGGAGGAATCATCCTGATATTCCTTGGCTTTTTCCTGGCCAGACCGGCCCTGGGCTGGATGGGCACGCCGGATGACGTGATTTCCCATTCGGTTCTCTATATGCGCATCTACTTTGCCGGGATGCCGTTCATGATGGTCTACAATTTCGGCAGCGCGGTACTGCGGGCAGTGGGGGATACCAAAAGGCCTCTCTACTACCTGCTGATTGCAGGCGTGGTGAACGTGGTTTTGAACCTGGTATTCGTAATCGTCTTCCACATGGGCGTGGCTGGCGTGGCCACGGCTACGGTGGCCTCCCAGGCCATCTCCGCCGCGTTGGTGGTCAGATGCCTCATCTCCACGGACAGCCCCTACCGCCTGGAGCTGAAAGGGATGAAGATCGCGCCGGACAAGCTGCTCAGGATGATCCAGATCGGCGTTCCGGCAGGCATGCAGGGGGCGCTGTTCTCTATCTCCAATGTGCTGATCCAGTCCTCCGTGAACAGCTTCGGCTCCACTGCCATGGCGGGGAACACGGCGGCCAGCAACATCGAGGGCTTCGTCTACACGGCCATGAACGCCTTCTACCAGGCTGCCATCAGCTTCTGCGGCCAGAACTACGGAGCCAAGAAATATAAAAGAATCGGAAAAATCCTGCTGATATGCGAGCTGCTGGTGGTAGCGGTGGGCCTGGTCATGGGAAATGTGGCATATCTGCTCGGCGGTACGCTGTTAAAGCTCTACACCGTAGACCCTGCGGTAATCGAGTATGGCATCCTGCGGATGAGGATCATCTGCGTGCCCTATTTCCTCTGCGGCCTGATGGATGTGGCCGTGGGAGCGCTGCGCGGCATGGGCTACGCCATCATGCCCATGCTGGTGTCCCTGACCGGGGCATGCCTGTTCCGGGTGGTGTGGATATACTCCGTCTTCCGCAGCTACCATACGCTGGAGTGCCTGTATTATTCCTATCCCATCAGCTGGGGCCTGACCTTCGCGGTGCATCTGGTGTGCTTCCTGATAGTGTACAAGAAAGTGCTGAGGCGCAATCCCGGAGTGGCATAAGGAGAGAGATATGATAGCATATGTAAAAGGAACCGTTGAGGACATAACGGAAGACAATGCTGTAGTGGATGTGGGCGGAATCGGATACAATGTCAGAATTTCCGCGGACACGGCGGCCAGGCTCCCGGGCATCGGGGAGAGGGTGAAGCTGTACACCTATACCAGCGTCCGGGAGGATGCCATACAGCTTTTTGGCTTCCTGTCCAAAAACGACCTGGATATTTTTAAGAAGTGCATTACGGTAAGCGGCATCGGGCCCAAGGGCGGGCTGGCGATCCTGTCCGTGCTGGATGCGGATTCCCTGCGGTTCGCCATTCTGTCGGGGGACGTGAAGGCCATCACCAAAGCGCCGGGAATCGGGGCCAGGACGGCGGAGCGATTGATTCTGGAGCTGAAGGGCAAAATCAAGGTGGAGGACACCGCCATCGGCATGGAAATCCAGGGGGCACAGGCTGCGGGCGCGGCTGCGATGGACAGCCCCCAGAAGAGGGAGGCCGTGGAGGCACTGGTGTCCCTGGGCTATGGCCAGGCGGAGGCCGCCAAGGCGGTGAACGCCATCGAGGGCATCGAGGCCATGGATTCCGGGGCAGTGCTGAAGGCGGCGCTGAAGAAGATGTTCTGACGGGGGAGAGACCCTTATAAGGGCCTTTCCAATCTGGCGGGCGGCAAAATGAAAATCTTCCATGCAGAAAAAACGGCGGCTCCGATTTCCGGGAGCCGCCGTTTCGGGCGTGGTTACGCTTGCCTGTACGCCCGTTTTCCCTTGCCGTGGCGCGGCAGACAGTCCCTTACTTGACGGGGGTGACAATAGGCTTGCCGTCCTGATCCACCAGTACAGTCAGCCCGGTGCCATTCGCCTTATTATGGGAAGCCATCAGGTAATTCACGCCGGTTTCCGTATCCACTATGACCTTTGCCACATTTACGATGCCCTGGTTATAAATCTCTACAAAACGTTCTTTTGCCATACGCTCACCTCCTATCCGTCCTATCGATTGACAAACATAACCATACCACATAAATGCAGCCATATGTTTCAAATTGCCTGAATGGGCGGAAATATTTCCTGAACGGAATGGGGGACGCATCCCTCGCCCCGCAGCTCTTGAATGCGGCGGCGGGGGTGGGCACCCTCCAGCTCCATGTTGTAGCCATGAGCCTCCAGCCAGGCCAGGATCTCTTCGTACTGCCCGATGGCATCCTCTGTCCTTCCCATGGAAGCATACAGCTCGGCCTTGGAAAAGAGGCAGGAAATCTGAGTGGAATCGTTGGCATATGCCCTGTCCCAGCAGGAGAGGGCTTTTTCGCATTCTCCTGTCTGGGAGAACAGGTCTCCCGCCATGGTCAGGACATTTATGTCTTCGGCGTCCAGGCGGAGGGCCTCCTTAGCCTCTGCACAGGCCTCCTCCAGCCGTCCCGCCATTTTTTCTGTTCTTCCACGGCCTCCTCCAGCCGTCCCAGCTCATCCAGAAGCTTCGTAATCTGCTGGTGGGCGGACATCCAGAAGAGGCTGCTGCGGTCCCCCTCTGCAATGGCAAGGCGGTAATAACGCAGGGCCATTTGGGAATCCCTGCGGAAGCGCACATGGTATAACAGCCCATAGTTCACATAATCTTCCGTGGAGGCCTTCCCGTTCAGGATGACTTCCCCCAGGGCCTCTGCCGCCAGCCGGAAATCTTTTTCCCTACCGTTCTCGTCTGTATAGAAAGCCACCAGCTCGCTGCGCTCACTGCCATAGCCGGGATAGCGCCTGGCGCTGGCATCCTGGAACAGGCTGTCGATGGTCACGCCGAAGACCCCCGCCAGGGCGGGCAGCAGCGAGATGTCCGGAGAGGTGATGGCCTGTTCCCATTTCGAGACAGCCTGGCCGGAGACGCCGAGAAGCTCTCCCAGCGCCTCCTGTGACAGGTGTTTTAGCTGGCGCAGTTTACGGATATTGTCATAGAAGCGGAGGGCGATGGACAGCCATATGCCTGCTGTGAGAAGGAGCGCCAGCCTGGCGTCTCTCCGGAGCGAAGCGTACAGGGCCGTCAGGAATACCGTGCCGTCCGCCAGAAGCCTGACAGGCGCCAGGATGGCCATGTTCCTGTATGTCAGGGGATCCGAGGACACCCTGGCCGCCCATTCGGCCGACTGGCAGGACCCGAAAGCCTCATAGTCTTTTCGGAAAATGCGATCCACCACGGAGGCTTCATAGCGCAGGCCTTTCCGGAATATGACTATGTTCGTCAGGAAATCCACGGAGGGCATCAGCAGCAGGGAGAACAGGAAAGCCAGCGCAAGCTTCAGGAAGAGTCTGCTGTCGGCCAGGTTCCCGTTTCGGTACAGCAGCAGATCCATGATCTGCCCCAGCAATCCGGAGGTATACACCCCCACGAAACGGTAGTAGAAGTAGCTCAGATAGAGGGGCAGCGCCGCGGGCCACATTATCTTCCAGATATCCTTCAGCATTCCCCAATGGTTCTCAGTTTTCACGGACATGTACCAGACCTCCTTCCACATGTATGGCGCCGGACGCGCAGTCATCGTAAAGCGAAGTATGGGTCGCCAGCAGGACCGGACGGTGCTCCCCTGTCAACAGTTTCCGCAGGCTTTCGATGCCCGCCTGATCCAGAGAGGCCTCCGGCTCGTCCAGCAGCAGAAGCCCGCTTTTCTTCGACAGGGCCAATGTCAGCGCGATTTTCTTCTGCTGGCCGCCGGAGAGCCCGTTCAGCGGCCTGTCGAGGAGCCCGCCGTCTATTTTAAACTCTACCAGGCAGGTCTACAGACAGGCAGCGTCAAGGGTCTCCTCCGGAATCATTTCCAGCAATTCCCGGAAAGAGTCGGAGATCGGCAGGTACATCTGCGGGCACCATCCCGCGATCCGGCGCAGCGCCTCCCGGGAAAGGGGCTCTCCGCCCCGGGTGATGCGGGCCCAGCTTGCGCGGCTGCCGTTTAAGACGGAGAAGAGGGTGGACTTTCCGGAGCCGTTCGCCCCTTTTACCAGCCATATCCCCTTTGCGGGCAGGGCCATCTCCAGATTTTCATAAAGGGCGGAGGAACTGTCGGGGGCCCGGAATATCTGAAGGATCCGGTCCTCCGCGGCACGGCAGATTCCGCGGTCTGCCTTGAGCTTCCCCAGAATGGCTATGTATTGATAAAAAGAGGATGATAAAGCGTAACCTTCTATCAGCGCGGGCACAGAGCAGATGCCGCCTGCGGCCAGCAGGGCTCCCGACAGCAGAAAGCCCAACTGCTGCACCAGGGCCGCGCCGGAGTACAGGGCGGACTGGACGCTGGCGCCCGCTCGCAGACTTTGCGCAGATCCCAGATCGGAAGAGCACACGTCTGAACTCCAGTCACCAGATCT